>DAHWEX010000434.1 GCA_027326205.1 Actinomycetota bacterium | reverse complement strand
GAAGTCGATGCCCTGGGCGAGCGTGACGACGGTACCCGGCTGGATCGGCACCGGCTCGCCGGGCCGCAGTTGCTGCGCGTCGCGGCCGGGCAGCGTCACCAGCGTTCCGTTGGTCGAGTGCAGGTCGGTGACGAGCACGTGCCAGCCGTCCAAGGTGACTTGCAGGTGAGTGCGGGAGACGTCACCGCCCGTGCTCGGCAGCTTGACGACATGCGGCCGTTCCTCGCCGCCGACCGGGCCAGAGAAGTCCGCCCGCGGGTTGCGTCCCATGAGCACGCCGCGGTCCAGGGTGATCACATCGCCAAGCGACAGGCGCAGCACGCCGAGGACCGGCCGGGGCACGGGCACAGGGTCCTGCGGCAGCGGCGCGCCGCACCGGCGGCAGGTGGCGCCGCTCGGCGGGTTCACGTGTCCGGCCTGGCAAACCAAGGCGGGGACGATCGGCCCGATGCGATCCGGCGGCATGAACCTTTCCACCATCTCGGGAATGGCACCGCGGGTGACCGTGGACGCGGACTCCCCGGGGCTTGCCAGCCACTCCGGCACGTCGATCAGGCCGCCATTCGCCCAGTCCGGGCCGGGCAGCGCCGGGCCGGGCTTGGCGAGTCCGGCTGGCATCTCCTCGGGTGGCACCGGGTCACCGGGTCCGCGCCAGAGACGGCTCGGCGGGGCCGCGGGTATGGTCGGCGGGCCGTCGGGTAGCACGCCGGACCAGGATCCGCTGGCCATGGGCGCGCCGTCGGGCGCGAACTGCCCGGGCGGCAGTGCCCCGCCATCGTCCGGCATCCTGATCGCGGCGCCTTCGACGGTCCGCATTTGCGTGGCCCCCCAGAAAACGTCGTACTCGCCGTCGTTGCCTGGGTCGCCGTTATGCTGTCCGCCGCTCGCGGCTGCCACGGCGGGCAGCGGCGGGGAAGGCGCACGCTCTGGGACATCGGGCCCGGCCAGGCCGACGGCGTCCTGGTTCGGAGCCGGAACTGGGACAGGAACGCGGACCTGACGGAGGTCGTCCTCCAGCGCCGGCACCATGATCGTGGGGAAGAAGACGATGGGTTTCCTAGGAGCTTCCCCCGCGGCGGAATTCGCGAAGTCGACGATCACGCAACCCGCCAGCAGCACCCCGGACGCAGCGGGCAGGCGCAGCGCGGTATCCGAGGGCGGCTCGCCGAGGAAGACCCGCTCGCCGCCGGCAACCACGTGTTCGCGCCAGGTCAGTAGCCCCGCCCCGTCCACCAACTGGGTCATGGTTTCCCCCTCGCCGGTTCCCGGGCCGACCACGGCTGCGCGGACCGTTCCGCGGCAGAAGAGCCTGGGCTGGCCGTCCGTCCCGGCGGTCAGCAGGGCGAAGCCAGGCATCCCGCCGTCCGCAAGCAGGCCGACAAGCAACGCGTCCGCGGCGGCCCCCTGGCCGAGTTGCTGCCATATCCTGGCCACCGCCGGGGAGTCCGGCGCGGCATCGGCAAGCACCCAGTACCGGTCGCCGGTCACGGCGGTCAGCGCCCCCGGCACGTAGCTGACGTCAGGCATGGCCGTCCCACGACGAGGACAGGGCCTCGCGAGGCAGGGTAGCCTCGTCCGCGCCGTCGTTGTCAGAGTCGATGTCGACGACGACGACCGTCACGTTGTCCCGGCCGCCCGCGTCGCAGGCCGCCGTTACGAGCGCTTCCGCGGCCTGCTGCGGGGAACCGGCCGCGAGCAACGGCTGGATGACCTCGTCGGGCAGTTCGCTGAACAGGCCGTCCGAGCAGACCAGGTACCTGTCGCCACCGACCGCGGGCAGCAGCCAGTGGTCCGGGATCCGCCCGGAGTCGCCGCCAAGTGCCCTGGTGATGACGTTCCTGCGCGGGTGGGTCCGCGCCTGCTCCCGGGTGATGACGCCCGCGAGGACGAGTTCCTGCACCTCGGAGTGGTCCACGGTCAGCTGTTCAAGGAGATGGCCGACGAGGCGGTAAACGCGTGAGTCGCCGATGTTAAAAACCATCAGGTGGTCGCCGCCCGCCGTCTCCAGCCCGGCGAGGCCGGTCGCCGTGGTGCCCATCCTGTTGGCGGCGTCCCGCTCGATGATCTGCCGGTTGGCATGTTCCAGGGCCGTGAGCACCGCCTCGGCGAACAGCGGGCGGAGGGCGACGCATTTGGTCATCTCCTCGACCGCGATCCGGCTCGCCAGGTCACCGGCACCGTGGCCGCCCATGCCATCGGCGACTACGAACAGGGGCGGGATCGCGAGATAACTGTCCTCGTTGACCTGACGGACGCGGCCCGGAGACGTGGCTGCGCCATAGCTGAAGCGAATCATTTCACCTGCCGGAGAGCGCTGGCGCGAGCGGTTCATGGATCGCCACTTCACGCCTCCCCATCGTGGCCGTTTTCCGTGGCAGTATGCCAGAGGATTCCCAGATTTGGCTTGTATTGCTGGTTTGTTTGCTGTGCGGTGCGCGCATAACAAGGCAGCCGCAACCCGCCCGCAGCACAGCGCCCGCGGTTGCGGTTAATACCCTGAGTGAAAGACTATTCACACGGGAGGGCCGCAGATGCCGCAGCCGGGGACCGCTCTGGAGAAGCTCGGGTTCCTGACGATCGGGCTGTTCGACGGGCAGGACCCGGGTCCCGGCCACCAGGTGACGCTGGCGATGATCGATCTGGGCGAGCGCCTCGGCTTCGATTCGGCCTGGCTGCGCCACCGGCACCTGCAGTTCGGCATCTCGTCGCCGGTGGCGATCATGGCGGCGGCGTCACAGCGGACGACCCGGATCGAACTCGGCACCGCGGTAACCCCGCTCGGCTGGGAGAACCCGCTGCGGCTGGCCGAGGAACTCGCGACGGTGGACATCCTCTCCGGCGGGCGGATCAACCCGGGCGTGAGCGTGGGGCCGCCGATGAACTGGGATTCCGTCCGCGGCGCACTGTATCCCGGCACCGCCGGCGACGAGGACTTCAGCTACGAGCGGGTATCGCGGCTGCTGCGGTTCGTGGCCGGCGAGAACGCCGCGTCCTTCGCCGGCACGGTCGGCTTCGAGCAGTTCTCCGCGCGGGTGGAGCCGCACTCGCCCGGGCTGCGGTCGCGGATGTGGTACGGCGCCGCGTCGCTTTCCTCGGCGAAGTGGGCGGGCGAGAACGAGGTCAACCTGCTGACCTCCTCGGTGGTGAAGGCGGAGGAGTCGGAGGACTTCGCCGAGGTGCAGCTCTCCCAGATCCGGACATTTCGCGATTCGCACCCCGCCGGGGCGGCGGCGCGCGTGTCGCAGGGGCTCGTGGTCATCCCGACCGACTCCGCGTCGCCCGCCCAACGGGAAAAGTACGCGGCGTACGTGGCCGCCCGGACGCCGCGCACGGCTGCCCCGGTCGGCCCGGCCCGGATGATGTTCGCCCGGGACATCCTCGGCACGTCGGAGGAGATCGCCGAGGCCCTGTACGCCCACGTGGCGTTCCGCGAGGTAACCGAGGTGGCGTTCGCCCTCCCGTTCAGCTTCGAGCACGAGGACTACGTCCAGATCCTCACCGACATGGCCACCAGGCTCGGTCCGCTCCTCGGCTGGACCCCGAAGGGCTGATTTCCTACGATCAACCTGTCCCAGGGAGTTACGGCGAGGCGTCCCGGCCGCCGTGAGATTCAGGGGCCAGCAGAGCGAGCAGGGCGGCGGCGGCGAGCACGCCGCCGGCCACGCCGAACGCCGCCGGGTAAGACGCGCTGTCCACGAGCAGGCCCGCCACGACCGGTCCGATCACCGTGCCCGCGTCACCCGCCATCTGGAAGAACGCGATCAGCACGCCGCCCCGGCGGGCCTGCGCGCCGAGCAGGTCGCCCAGCATCGCCGACGGCGCGACGTCGAGCAGCCCGGACCCGGCGCCGGCCACCGCGAGCGCGCCGAGGTACGCCCACAGGCCGGGCAGCACGGCGAGCAGCAGCAGGCCAGCCGCCGCGACCGCGCAGCCCGCCACCATGACCGGCCGCCGGCCGAGCGTGTCGGCGACCCGGCCGGCGGGCAGCAGCGCCGCCCCGTTCAGCGCGGCGAAGACCAGGAACCCGATGCCCGTCCAGGTCGCCGAGTGGTGCAGCGAGTCGCGGACGAACAGCGGGATGATCGCGCCGCGGACGCCGAGCACGGCGAAGCCGTCGGCGAAGTTCACCGCCGCGACCGCCCGGTAGGCACGGCTGCGCAGCGCCCCGGCCAGCACGGCCAGGCTCTCCCGGGGGCCGGCGGCCGCCCGCGCGGCGACCGGGCGCGCCGCCGTCCCGAGCGCGACAGCGGCGATCACGGCGGGCACCACGAGCAGCCCGCCGTACAGGAAGAAGGGCGCGCGCAGCGACCAGGCGGCCACCACCCCGCCGAGGGCCGGCCCGGTGATCCCGCCGAGCAGGAACCCGCCGGTGTACAGGCCGCTGGCCCGGCCCCGCTGCCCGCCCGGCACGCTGGCCAGCAGCAGTGCCTGGGCGCTCACCGAGAACATCGCCGAGCCGAGTCCGCCCACGCCGCGCAGCACCAGCAACTGGGCGAACGACTGGGAGAACCCGGCCAGCACGCTGCTGGCGGCGACGACGACGATGCCGATCGCCATCACCCGCCGCGAGCCGAATCGGTCCACCAGCCGGCCGGCCGGCAGCGCGAACGCGACCCGCATCAGCGCGAACGCGCTGATCACGCTGGCCGCGGCGGCGACGCTGACCCCGAACTGGCGGGCGAAGGCGGGGATGGCCGGCGCCGCGATCCCGTAGCCGAGCGCCACGGTGAACGACACCGCGGACAGGATCACCGCCTCGCGCGGCAGCCCGGCGAACGGCCCGCGCCCGGTCCTCGGTACGGCTGCGGCGGAGGTAGCGGTCACGAAGCCATTATCTCGGCCGGGTCGTGGCCCAGGTCGTGCAGGAGGACCATCGCGGCGTTCCGGCCGGGGGCGCCGGTGATCGAGCCGCCGGGGTGGGTCGTCGCGCCGGTCTGGTAGAGGCCCTCGATCGGCATGCGGTGAGCGCCCCAGCCCGGGGCCGGGCGCAGGCCGCCGGACTGGGCGATGCCGCGGTCGCCGCCGTGGAACGCGCCGTGCACCATGTGCGGGTTGAGCCGCTCGTAGTCCTTCGGTGACTTCACGAGCATGGCCGAGATGACGTCGTCGGTGAAGTTGGGCGCCGCCGCGCGCAGGCGGGCGAGCTGGCGCCTGGCGTGCTCGTGCTTGGTCGCCTCCCAGTCGGGCACGTCGTAGACGTTCTGGCTGAGCAGCTTGACCGTGTGCTGGCCGGCCGGCGCGCGGGTCGGGTCGGCCAGCGTGGGCGTGGCGACCAGCAGCCAGGGGACGCCGTCGACGAACCGGCCGGCCCGCAGGTCCTCGCCCAGCCTGATCACGTCCTGCGGCCAGCCGACCGTTCCCGCGGAGACGGCCGTGCGCGTGGTCCCGTCCGGCAGCGCGAAGGCCGGCGGCGCGCTCGTCGCCAGGTAGACGCCGAAGCCGGGGATGCCGGCGTCGTAGGTGTCGACGCTGTAGTGGAACTCCTCGGGCCAGCTACCGCGCGGCGCCATGTCCCGCAGGTGGGTGACGTGGATGGTCGACAGCACCGCCTTGGTCGCGCGGTACTGCCGGCCGTCGCCGGTTTCGACGCCGACGCAGCGGCCGCCGTCGAGGATCAGCCTGGTGACGGCGCTCCCGGTGACGATCGTCGCGCCGTGCTCTTCCAGGTAGCGGGTCAGCGCGTCCACCAGCGTCTGCGACCCTCCCGGCAGGATCGACCAGCTGCGCTGCTGCCGCCCGTAGACCAGCGAGTAGGCGAGGACACCGGAACCGGGCATGTCGACGGCCTGGTTCGTCTGGAACGCCATCCAGAGCAGGAACGCCTGCACGTGCCGGTCGGTGAACTCGTGGCTGATCACCTCCCACGGGGACAGCTGGCTGATCCGCTGCCAGACCCGGCCGCGCGGGTGCTCGCTCAGCCGCTGGGCGAGGGACGGGCCGAAGCCTACCGGGGTGAACTGCGCGCCGCTGAACGCCGACTTCACCTCGTCGTAGTCGGCGAGCAGCCGCCGGTAGGCCGCCGCGTCCCGCTGGCTGAACCGGGCGATCTCATCGATCGTCCGCTCCTTGTCCAGCCACATCGTGAGCTGCTCCCCGTCCGGGAACGCGACGTGCGCGACCGGGTCGGGATCGATGTAACGGACGCCGTAGTCCCTGATGAGACCGAGTTCGTCCCGGGTCAGCAGCGGGTTGACGCGAATCAGCGTGTGCCCGGTGGCGCAGGTGTCGACCTTGTAGCCGGGCAGGAGAATTTCCTCGGTGGTCGCTCCGCCGCCCGGAATGTCCCGGGCGTCCAGCACCAGGCACCGGTACCCGGCCTTGGCGAGGTAGCAGGCAGCGATCAGGCTGTTGTGCCCAGCCCCGGCGACGACAACGTCCGCGTCCGCAATCACGGCCCTTAGTCTGCTCGCACCGGCCACGGACCGGAAGGCCGGGCCGCCGCCCCGGGCGGCCGTTCCCTGGACCGGCGGCTACGCGGCGGCGAGGGCCTTGCCGGCGACGGCGGCCGCGGCGTGGGCGGCGTCCTTGAGCCGGGCGGCCTGGTCCTTGAACCCGTCGAGCGCCGGGTTGACGCCGACCAGCGTGAACTCGCGCTCGACGACGGTCAGGTCCGCCTGCCACACGTCGGCCAGGATCCGGCGCAGGTAGCCGGTGGAATGGTCCCAGCCCTCGCGCGGGGTGCCCGGGCCGTAGGCGCCGCCGCGGACCACGACCAGCACCGCGGGCTTGCCCGCGAGCAGCGGCTCGTTCGAGCCGCTCGCGCCCGCGATGACCACGTCGATCCAGGCCTTGACGTGCTGCGGGATGCCGAAGTTGTACAGCGGGACGGCGAGCAGCACGGCGTCGGCCGAGCGGAGCTCGGCGGCCTGCGCGGCGGCCAGGGCAAGCGCCCCCCGCTGCTCGTCGGTGCGGGCGTCGGCCGGCGTCCAGGAGGCGGCGAGCGCGCCGGTCCACGCGGTCGCGGGCAGCGGCTCGGCGCCCAGGTCCCTGCGGACGACCGCGGCGCCGGGGTTGGCGGCCCGCCACTCGGCCTCGACGATGTCCGCGATGGCGCGGCTCGACGAGTTGGCCGGGTTGATGCTGGCGTCGAGGCGGAACAGGGTCATGATCTCCCCTTGAGTCGGTTAGCCGGTTTCCGGTTAAGTAGTTAAGAATCAGATGATCCGAGTCAAGAATATCTTAGTCAAGAATATTCCGGGACCCGGGTAGCCTGTGCGGGTGAGCACAGCGGGACAGGCGGCAGGCGAGCCAGACTCCGGCTGCCCGCCTCCCGCGGACGACGGCCGCCCGGACCTGACCTGGCTGCTGCACCGGGCCGCGCAGAACATGCGGATCGCCTTCGACGAGACGGCGCGGGCGCACGGCCTGGCCGGCGCGCGCGACTGGATCGTGCTGTCCGCGCTCAGCACCGGGCCCAGGCAGACCCAGCTAGCGCTCGCGCAGTCGCTCGGCCTCGACAAGACCACGATGACCTCGCTGCTCGACCGCCTGGAGGGGCGGGGGCTCGTCACCCGGAGCACCGACCGCCACGACCGGCGGGCGCGCATCCCCGAGCTCACCCCCGACGGGCACCGGATCCAGGCGGAGGTGGCCCTGGCCAGGGATAACGTGGAGGCGTGCCTGCTCGCCGCGTTCACGCCGCGAGAACAGCACCAACTCCGGGAACTCCTGACCCGCCTAGCCACGCCCGCACCCCACGCAACAGGCTCGTGCATCTAGCCCCACCCGGCGCCGCAGGCGCCGACCCGGGGCAACGCCCCGGCGAGGGGGCAATGGGGGAGGGACTCCCCCCATGATTTGAGGGTCCCCGGGGGATCATTCCCCCGGGAGCAAACACAGCGTCGGCCGCCGCGGCTTCGCCTGCGGCGACCATCGACGGCTTCGCGCCGACGGTGTGCGCCGCATCCCCCCCAACGTTTCGGCCACGGCGACCGATCACAGTGTGCGCCGCGGGCGATCCCCTCACAAAACCGGACGCGGCGAGGGCACCCGCACCATGCGGAGCATGGCGCCACCCCACTCCGCTCTACCCCGCCGCGAGCGACGGGGAAAGCGAAGCCCAGGTGCCCAACAGTCCTAGAGGCTAAACTAGGGTGTCACCGCATCGCATCATCAGAAATATGTAGAGCGGTATGCAGATGCGGCCCCTTCCGCCCCTGGGACTCCTCACGTCCCGGAACCGGATCGAGGTACCGACATAGGGTCACTACTGCCCACCGAACCGAACAGCTTCGTCGGCCGCGAGCACGAACTCGACGAGCTGCGCAAGCTCATGGCCGCGACCCGGATGGTGACGCTGGCCGGCCCGGGTGGGATCGGCAAGACCCGCCTCGCGCTGCGCGCGCTCGCCGTGACCGCCGACGATCAGGCCGACGGGGCCCGCTACGTCGAACTGGCCGAGGTCACCAGCCCGGACCTGGTGGTGTCCCGGGTCGCGTCCGTCGTCGGCGTGGCCGAGGAGAACGGCCGCCCGCTCCTGGAGACACTCGCCGACGCGCTGCGCCAGCGGGCCATGGTGCTCGCGCTCGACAACTGCGAGCACCTCCTCGAGGCCTGCGCCCGGCTCTGCCAGCGGCTGCTCGCGGCCGCACCGGACCTGCGCGTGCTCGCCACCAGCCGCGAGCCGCTGCGGGTGGCCGGCGAGGCGGTCTGGCCGGTCCCGCCGCTGGCCGTCGCCTCGGCCGACGGCACCGTGTCGGAGGCGGTGCGGCTGTTCGCCGACCGGGCGGCGGCGACCGCGCCCGGCTTCGCGCTGACACCGGCCAACGCGGACGAGGTGGCGGCGATCTGCCGGGAGCTCGACGGCATCCCGCTGGCGATCGAACTGGCCGCGGCCCGGGTCCGCGCGCTGTCGGTGGAGCAGATCAGGATGCGGGTCGCGGACCGGTTCGGGCTGCTGACCATGGGCGACCGGGCGGCCCCGGCCCGGCAGCAGACGCTGCGGGCCGCCATCGACTGGAGCTACGACCTGCTGACGGAGCGGGAGCAGGCGGTGCTGCGCCGGCTCTCCGTCTTCGCGAGCTGGTCGCACGAGATGGCCGAGCAGGTGTGCACCGACGACCTGGTCCCCCCCGCCGCCATGCTCGACACGATGGCCGCGCTCGTCGACAAGTCCCTCATCGTGCGCGAGGCCGAGGCGCTCGGCCAGGCCAGGTTCCGGATGCTGGACACGATCCGCGAGTACGCGGCGGAGAAGCTGGATGGGGCCGGCGAGGCGACGCGAACACAGCACCGCCTCCGCGACCACGTGCTCGCCGTGGCCGAACGGAACTTCGCCATCGGCATGGCGCTCGTCCCCGCGCCGTGGCAGGACCGGGTCGACGTGTTCCGCCGGTACGACGTGGACGCGCGGAACGTCTGGCTGGTGCTCGGCGAGTGCCTGGCCGAGGGCGACGTCGAGTCCGGGCTGCGCATCTGCACCGCGATCAGGCCGTGCATGCTGGTGCGCGGCGAGTTCGCCCTCGGCTGTGAGTGGCTGGATGCCTTCCTCGCCCGGCCGGAGGCGGCCAGCGCGGACCCGAGGATCCGGGGACAGGCGCTCATCGGGCGGGCGCAGCTGTCGCTGTCGAACGACCCGGCGGCCGCGGAGCCGCCGGCCAGGGCCGGCCTTGAGCTGTGCCGCGCGGCGGGCGACCAGTTCTGGACGGCGGCCGGGCTCAACCTGCTGAGCGAGATCGCCGTGCACACCGGGCGCCCCGACGAGGCGGAGGCGCTCAGCCGGGAGGCGACGGCGCTGGCCGAGTCCTGCGGCGACGGCTGGAACAAGGGGTGGGCGCTCGGCATCCGCTCCGCGATCGCCGCCGTCCGCGGCAACATGCGCGACGCGACCGCGCTCGCCGGCTCCGCGGTCGAGGCCATGCGGGCCATCGACCACTGGTGGGGCGTCGCCCACGCCCAGCTCGGCATCGGCGACCTGGCCCGGATGCGCGGCGACCTGGACGTGGCCCAGCGGAGGTACGCCGACGCGCTGCGCTACCTGCGCGAGATCGATGCCCGCCCGGAGATCGCCCGCTGCCTGTCCGGCCTCGGCCGGATCGCGCTCGACCTCGGCGATACCGCGGCGGCCAGGGAGCACCTGGCGGAGAGCCTCCAGCTGTGCCGGGACATCGGGACGCACATCGGGATGGCGCGCGGCCTGGAGTCGTGTGCCGCGCTCGCCGCCCGCGAGGACGACCCGGAGCGCGCGGTGATGCTGGCCGCCGCGTCGGCCGGGCTCCGCGCCACGTCGGGGCTTCCCCCGGTGCCCGGCGCGCGGATGGACAAGTACCTCACCGCCGCCCGCCACCTCGACGCGGGCACGCGGGCGCTGCTGTGGTCGCGCGGCCTCGCCCTGCCCACCGCCGCGGCCATCGAGCTGGCGATCGGCCGGCCGGCGCGGACCCCGGTGCCGCCCGGCCCGGCGGCTGGCCCGCCCCCGTCGACGACCGCGCCGCCGGGCGCGCTAACCGTCCGCGAGCTGGAGATCGCCGAGCTCGTCGCCAGCGGAGCGCGCAACAAGGACATCGCGCAGGAGCTGATCATCAGTCCGGCGACCGTGGCCCGGCACATCGCCAACATCATGCGGAAGCTCGGCTTCCAGTCCCGCGCGCAGATCGCGGCGTGGGTAACCGGCCGGCGCTAGGCCCCCGGCCCCTACCGGTCCGCGCGGGCCTCCTCGACGGTCAGCTCGGCGGCGGGGTCGGCCTCCAGGCGCGCGTCGGGGATCGGCTTGCCGCTGAGCACCGAGCGCCCGTACGTGCCGGCCTCAAGCCGGGCCAGGGCCCGGTCGACCGCGGCGAGCCGGTCGCGGAGCTGGGCGGCCACGGCTTCGTCGTTCGCCTCTTCGGTCAGCGCCAGCCCGGCGTCACCGAAGTCCGCGGGGATGTCCGACGCCTGGTCGTCGATCCTGGCCGCCTCCTCGGTGGACCGCAAGAGCGCGGCCACCTCGGACCGTTCCGCCCGCAGCAGCTCGCGTGCCCTGTCTTCATCCATTCCGCACCGCTCCTTCGTCCGCTCGGCGGGCAGCATACCCAGCCCGGTGCGTCACACACGGTTGCCCCTGTCGCTGCCGCGCCTTACCCGCCGAGGCCGCGCGCGAAGTCGGCGGGGAGGATGACGTCGCAGGGGCGCAGCTCACGGGCGGACGCCCGGCCCAGGGCGAGCAGGGCCGAGTCGATGCCCGTGCGCAGGATGTCGAAGACGTTCCGGACGCCGGACGGGCCGCCGGCCGCGAGCCCCCACAGGCAGGGCCGCCCGATCAGCACGGCCCGGGCCCCGAGGGCGAGCGCCTTGACGACGTCGCCGCCGCGCCGTATCCCGCCGTCGAACAGGACCTCGGCGTGCTCGCCGACGGCGGCCGCCACGCCGGGCAGCGCCCGGATGGCGGCGGGGGTGCCGTCCAGGTTGTTGCCGCCGTGGTTCGAGACCGAGACCGCGGTCGCCCCGGCGTCGACGGCCCGCCGCGCGTCGTCGGGCCGCATGACCCCCTTGACGAGGAACGGCCCGCCCCACTGGTCCCGCAGCCAGGCGACGTCGCCCCACGTCGGCGGCGGCACGGCGGCCCACGACCGGTAGGCGGCGAAGAAGCCGGGCGCGGGCCGACCGGGCAGCGCCATGTTCGGCACCGTGAGGTCGGGCAGCCCCCAGCGCGGCCGCCAGGGCCGCATCCAGTCGAGCAGGTAGGCCGGCCGCGCGAGCCCCGCCGGGGCAAGCCGGATCAGCGTCGCGAGGTCCAGCCGTTCCGGTATCGCGGGGCTGCCCCAGTCCCGGCCGCCGGGAAACGACCAGTCGAGCGTGACGATCAGCGCGACCGCGCCCGCGGCGCGGGCCGCCTCGGCCCGCCCGAGCAGGATGTCGCGGTCCGCCGACCAGTGCACCTGGAAGAACAGCTTCGGGTTGACCGCGGCGACGTCGGCGGCCGGCTTGCTGGCGAACTCGCTGAGCCCCAGCGCCGTCCCGGCGTCGCGGGTGCCCATCGCGACCGCGACCTCGCCGAGCGGGTGCACGGCCTGCGCGCCCACCGGGGAGGCGATCACCGGCAGGCCGATGTCCACCCCGAGCACCGACGTGCGCAGGTCCCGCGCGGCCGGAAGGTCGGCCAGCCGGGGCGGCGCGAACCTGATCTCACCGAAGGCGGCGACGTTGTCGGCCCGGGTGACGCCCGCCTCGGCGCCGGCCTCCAGCGCCTGGAAGACGGGGCGGGGCAGGCGCCGCCGGGCCCGCCGCCTGGCCTCGGCGACGGACTCGAACCAGTCCCGGGTGGATGCCACCGCCGGACGATCAGGTCCAGTGACCGGACAGGGCGCCGGCCACCTGGTCCGCGCAGGCGTCGAAGGTGGCGAGCATCGCCTCGACCGTTCCGCCCGCGTACCGCCACTCCCGGTTGGCACTGATGAACAGGCCGCTGAACACCGCCGCGACGCAGCGCGGCCGCAGGTCCGTCACCGGGTCGACGCCTTCGCGCTCGGCGAGCGCGCGGGCGATCTCATCGTCCCGCTCGTGCATGTAGCGCAGGTGCGCCGCCATCAGCGAGGGGGTCGCCTCGATCAGCTTCATGATCGACAGGTAGGCGGAGTCCCCGGTGAGCGCGCCGCCCGCGGCGGTGAGCCCCTCGACCGCGGCGTGCAGGGCGTTGCGCAGCGCGACGAGCGGCGGCTCCGCCAGCGGCCGGGCGGCGAGCTCGCGCATGAGCGCGTCGGTGTGGTCCCTGGCCAGGGACAGCGCCAGGTCTTCCTTGTTCGCGAAGTAGCGGAAGAACGTCCGCTCGGACACGTCCACCGCGTCGGTGACCTCGCGGACCGCCGTCTGCTCGTAGCCCTTCGCGATGAACAGGGCCAGCGCGGCCTGGATGAGGGCGTCGCGGGTCTGCTGCTTCTTGCGCTCCCGGCGCGGCGCCGCCACTGCCTTCATGCCATCAGGCTATCTCATCGTCACTTTATGTCAAGTGTCATAATTTGCAAAGTGTCATAGACTGACATAGCGTTGCGGGTATCCGGGTTCCAGCACGACGAACACCACGACGAAGGAGAGCAAGCGGTGAGTCAACCGGCCGGCGTCGCCACAGGCGGGCAAGCGACAGCCACGTCCACCACGCGCAGCGGCCTGCGCGGCAGCCCGGGGCTGACGCTGCTGGCGGCGGCGCTCGGCGTCATGATGGTCGCCCTCGACGGCACGATCGTCGCGGTCGCGAACCCAGCGATCCAGGCGAACCTGTCCGCCTCGCTCGCCGGCATCCAGTGGGTGACCAACGGCTACCTGCTGGCCCTGGCCGTCACGCTGATCACGATCGGCAAGTTCGGCGACCGGTTCGGCCACAAGAAGATCTTCCTCACCGGCATCGTCGGCTTCGCCGCCACGTCGGCCGCGGTCGGCCTGTCCGGCGACATCGGCAAGAGCATCTCGCTGATCATCGCGTTCCGCGTGCTGCAGGGCGTGTTCGGCGCGATGCTGCAGCCCACCGCCCTCGCCCTGCTCCGCGAGACGTTCCCGATCGAGAAGCTGAACGGCGCGATCGGCATCTGGGGCGCGGTCATCGGCGCGTCCACGGCGGCGGGCCCGATCGTCGGCGGCCTGCTGGTCCAGCACATCAACTGGGAAGCCTGCTTCTACATCAACGTGCCGGTGGGCGTCGTCGCCCTGGTCTTCGGCTTCCTGGTGCTCCGGGAAACCCCGCCGTCGCCCGCCGCCCGCTCGTTCGACGTGCCCGGCATCGTGACGATGTCCGCGTTCCTGTTCCTGCTCGTCTGGGCCCTCATCAAGGGCTCGGGCTACGGCTGGGCCTCCGCCACCACGATCGCGTACTTCGCCGGGGCCGTGGCGGCGCTTGCCGCCTTCATCGTCCGCGAGGCGACGGCGAAGGCGCCGCTGCTGCCGCTGAAGCTGTTCCGCTCCGTCCCGCTGTCGGCCGGCACCGTGCTCGTGCTCATGCTCATGTTCTCGCTGTTCGGCGCGATGTTCTTCATGACGTTCTTCCTGGAGAACGTGCACGGCACCGACGCGATCGGCGCGGGCGTGCACATGCTCCCGCTCACCGGCATGATGATGCTCGGCGCGCCCCTCGCCGGGGTGGTCATCACCAGGATCGGGCCGCGCATCCCGATGTTCACGGGCATGCTGCTCGCCGCGGTCGCGCTGTTCGGCCTGTCCCGGATCAGCATGGCGTCGGGCATGAACGACACGATCGCCTGGTTCGCGCTGCTCGGCCTCGGGCTGAGCCCGGTGATGGTCGGCGGCACCGAGGTGATCGTCGGCAACGCCGCGGTCGAGCTCGCCGGGGTCGCGGCCGGCCTGCAGTCCACCGCGATGCAGGTGGGCGGCACGATCGGCACCGCGGTCCTCGGCGCGGTCATGTCCGCCAAGGTGGACAGCCTGCTCCCGGCGAAGTGGGCGGCCGCGCACCTGCCCGCGCTGAACGCGACGCAGCTAGCCGGGGTCAAGGAGCTGACCGCGGTCGGCGTGGCGCCGACCGGGAAGGGCGTTCCCGCGCAGGTCGCGGCCACCATGGCGGACGTGACCCACGCGACGTTCATCAGCGGCATGACGGCCTCGTTCCTGGTGGCCTGCGTGGTGGCCGTCTGCGGCGCCCTGATCGCCCTGCTGACCAAGAAGGGCCACGCGGCCAGCCACTGACCGGGCCGCGGCGGCGCATGGCAGGATGAGCGGCATGGACATCGACGAGGCCATCGAGTACGTCAGGCAGCATCACCACGCGGTGCTCGCCACCCTGAAGCAGGACGGCTCGCCGCAGCTCTCCCCGGTGACGGCCGGGGTCGACGCGGAAGGCCGGGTGATCGTCAGCACCCGGGAGACCGCCTACAAGGTCAGGCACATCCGCCGCGACCCGCGGGTCTGGCTGTGCGCCTTCCCCGACGGCTTCTACGGCCGCTGGGCCCAGCTCGAGGGCACGGCCGAGGTCGTGGAGCTGCCCGAGGCCATGGATGCCCTCGTCTCCTACTACCGCGACATCTCCGGGGAGCACCCGGACTGGGACGACTACCGGGCCGCCATGGAACGCGACCGGCGCGTCATCCTCCGTATCACCGTTAACAAGGCGGGCCCGAACGTCAGCGGCTGACGCCTAGCGCGCGGAACTGGTAGCCGACCCGGGCTACCGCCCGGGCGGCGACCAGGCCGGGCCGTCCGGCAGGTCCCCGCCGTACCAGTACTCGATCAGCCGCCGCGCGATCGACGAGCTCGGCGCGATGCCGAGCTCACCCGCGTCGATCGCCGCCCGCAGGCCGGCCCGGGAGAACCAGCGTGCCTCGCCGATCTCGTCTTCGTCCACGGCGATCTGCTGTCCGCCCGCCGCCCGCGCCTCGTACCCGAGCATCAGCGAGCGCGGCATCGGCCACGGCTGGCTGCCCAGGTAGCGAACCTGGTCGACCACGATCGAGGTCTCCTCGTAGACCTCGCGCGCCACGGCGTGCTCGGCCGACTCCCCCGGCTCGACGAAGCCGGCCACCACCGACATCCGCCCCGGCGGCCACAGCGCGTTCCGCGCCAGCATCAGCCGGTCCTCCGGGTCGATGACCAGCATGATCACGGCCGGGTCCAGCCGGGGAAAGTGCTCGGTCCCGTCCACCGGGCACCTGGTCAGGTGCCCGGCCGGGGCCGGCACCGTGGGGGCACCGCACCGCGGGCAGTGCGTGTGCGTTTCGTGCCAGTACGCCAGCGCGACCGCGTGCGTCAGCAGTCCCGCGTCGCGGTCGCTCAGCAGCGCGCCCGACTGCCGCAGCGCCATCGGCTTGACGTCTGACTCTTCCGAACGGGCCGCTGGGTCCAGTTCCGCCGCACTGCTGACCCCGAAGAAGGCGATGCCCTCGTCGTCGGTCCCGAGCAGGAACCTCGTCCCCTCCGGGGCGTCCGCCGGGGACACGAAGACCAGCTCAAGCTGCCCGTCGCCGGCCCTGACCAGCGCCCGGGAGTCGCGCACCGCCAGTACCCGGGTGCGCGGGTCCGCCCACGCCTCCTCCAGCCAGGCCGTGTCGCCCCGGCGCGTGGTGGCCCGGTCGACCCCGGCACGGGACAGCGCGAGCCGTCCGAGCGGTCCGTCTTCGAGCTGGCTGATGTCCGCCGCCCTGCTCACGAGTTGTCCGCCCCGGCCAGCTCTTCCCACAGATAGGCGACGGACTCGGCGCCGCGCAGCAGCCGGGAGAGGTCCACGTACTCATTGGGTGCGTGAATCTGGTCCGCGTCAAGGCCAACGGCCACGAAGACGAGCGGCGCGCCGAGGATGTCAGCGAGGTCGGCCTCGGGACCGCTGCCGCCCTCCTTGGTGAACAGCACCTCCGTGCCGAACGCCCGCTCCATCGCACGGCGGGCGGCGGCCACCGCGGGCGAGTCGATCGCCGAGCGGCAGGGGCGGACACCCGTTCCGGCGGTCAGTGAAACCACGACACCGTTCGGTGTGCTGGCCTTGAGGTACTTTTCGAGGGAACTCACGACCTTGGCGGGTTCCTGGTCGGCGACCAGGCGGAACGACAGCTTGGCGTGCGCCGCCTTCGGGATGATCGTCTTGCCGCCGGGGCCGGTGTGCCCGCCCCACAGGCCGTTGACCTCGGCCGTCGGCCGGGCCCAGATCCGCTCGAGCGTGCTGTAGCCGGCCTCGCCGTAGGTCGCGCCACTGTCGCCGGCGTCGTGCAGCCATTCCTTCTCGTCGAAGGGGAGCCTGGCCAGCAGCGCGCGCTCCTGCGCCGACAGCGGGACCACGTCGTCGTAGAAGCCGGGCAGCGTGACGTGCCCGTTCTCGTCGTGCAGGCCCGCCAGCAGGTCCGCCAGGACGTGCGCCGGGTTCGGGACCCCGCCGCCGAACGAGCCGGAGTGCAGGTCACGCACCGGGCCGGTGACGCTGATCTCCGCGTCCACCAGGCCACGCATGCCGGTGCAGATCGACGGCGTGCCGGCCCCCCACATCGTGGTGTCGCTGATCACGATGACGTCGGGGGCGAGCTGGTCCTTGCGCTCGCGCAGCAGCCTGGCGAAGGTCGGCGAGCCGGACTCCTCTTCGCCCTCGATCAGCAGCGTGAGCGTGACCGGCGGAGCGCTCCGCCCGCTGGCGGCGAGCGCCGCGCGCGTCCCCAGGGCGTGGAAGAGCACCTGTCCCTTGTCGTCGGAGGCACCGCGCCCGAAGATCCGGCCGTCCTTCTCGTACGGCTCGAACGGCTCGGACTCCCAGCCGTCCTCCAGCGCGGCGGGCTGGACGTCGTGGTGTCCGTAGACGAGGACCTTCTTCGCGGCCGGATCGGCGGCGGGCCAGTGCGCGTAGACGGCGGGCAGCCCGCCGGTCTCCCAGACCTCGGCGACCGGGAAGCCCGACTCCTTCAGGTAATCGACGAGCCACCGCGCCGACCTCCGGACATCGCCGTGACGGGCCGGGTCGGCCGAGACCGACGGGATACTCAGCCAGTCACGCAGTGCTTGCGAGAAGTCGGCCGCGTTGGCCGCGATAAAGTCCCGGACATCCATGAGACCTAACGTACCGCCCGCCCCGGCCGGCCCTCTCCCTGGTAGTAGTCAAGCCCCACCCGCCCGGGGGCTCCCAACCTAACCGACAGGACCGACATTTTTACCCCGGCAACGCCTCTACCAGCCACGATACAGTGCGTTGCCGCACGTTCAACCACCAGGCTGCCGGCTGGTCAGACATCGGCCGCGCACGGCCGAACACCAGGACGCGGTCTAACCGACCTGCTCGAAAGCGTCGCCCCTCCCCTTGAGCCCCGCGGCCGGGATCGTGACCGTGCGGCCGGGCTCGGCGGTGACGGTGCCGATCCTGACGGCGTCCTCGCCCGCGCTCTTCAGCGTGCCGAGCGCCTTGTCCTGGTCGGCCTCGCTCACCACGATGCAGAACCCGATCCCCATGTTGAACGTGGCGTACATGGTGGCCGCGTCGATCTCGCCCGCGCTCGCGATGAGCCCGAAGATCTCCGGCGCGTCCGGCAGCGAGCTCAGCTCGTAGGACACGTTGGCGGCCAGCCGGGTGATGTTGAGCAGGCCGCCGCCGGAGATGTGCGCCATCCCGTGCGGCACGATGCCCGCCGCCCACAGCGACTCGGCCGCGTTCACGTACACCCGGGTCGGCTGGAGCAGCGCGTCGGCGAGCCGCCGCCGTGAGCCCGGGGCCGGCTCGTCCAGCCGCCTGCCACCCTTCTTGAACAGGGCGTGCCTGGCCAGCGAGTACCCGTTGCTGTGCAGGCCGGAACTCGGCAGGCCGATCACGACGTCACCGGGGACGACGTTGCTGCCGTCCAGCGGGGTGCGCTCCGGCGGCACCGCGCCGATCGCGGTGCCGACCAGGTCGAGCGTGGGCCCCCCGCTCTCCGACTTCGCGAGCATCTCGCCGATCTGGGCGATCTCCCCGCCGGGGATCGCGATGCCGGCCAGTTCCGCGCCGAGGAACAACCCCCGCGCGACCTCGTCGAGCACACCCTCGTCGATCCGGTCGGTGGCGATGTAGTCGAGCAACGCCAGCGGGACCGCGCCGACGCAGATCAGGTCGTTCACGTTGTTCGCGACGCAGTCGACGCCGATCGACTCCCAGCGCCTCGCCTCCTCAGCCAGCATGATCTTGGTGCCCACGCCGTCCGTGGTCAGCGCGATCGCCGGACCCGGCGGCAGGTGCATGATCGTCGCGAAATAGCCGCTGGCCAGGCCGGTGATGCTGGTGACCATGTCAGAGCGCACCTTGGTGCGGGCCAGCCACGGACGCATGACCCGGGCGAACGCGACCTGCTCCCGCTCCTCGTCCACCCCCGCCTCGGCATAGCTGGACGGCGTCGGTTCTGGTGCCTGCGGCGTCGCGTTCATGGCCAAAAGGTTAACCTACGCCTCGTTAACCTGCGCCTCCTGCCTGGCCTTTACCGGGCAGGCTAGCCTTGGGACTCATGCTCATCGCTTTCTCAATTACGCCGCTCGGCACGGGCGAAGGTGTCGGCGAGATCGTCGCGGAGGCCGTCCGGGTCGTCCGCGCCAGCGGCCTGCCGAACCAGACCGACTCCATGTTCACCACGATCGAGGGCGACTGGGACGAGGTCATGGCGGTCGTCAAGGACGCGGTGGACGCCGTCGCCGCGCGCGCACCGCGGGTAAGCCTGGTCCTGAAGGCGGACATCCGCCCTGGTGTCACCGACGGCCTCACGTCGAAGGTCGAGACGATCGAGCGCTACCTGAGCGCGGATTAGGCGGCCGCCTGCCGGCCGGCAGGTACCGCCCGGACGTTGACACCGCTTCACTATCGCAATTCAGTCCACAACCCATGCAAATACGACAATATTTGCATCTTAAAAAGCCTCATTCGAAAACGATCTTGAATCGAATATTGTGATCTTCGAATGCGCTTGCTAATCTGAAAATGCGCGAGAGGCGGTGGTGCCAGCAGGCCCCGCCCGGCGACTTACGGTTTTCCCTGGGGGAGGTGAACAAGGTGCCCGGTGTCAACAGCGACGGCGGTGTGCGTGGCGACTCCGTTCCGGACGGCTTCACGTTCCGCGACCCCAGCCTGTCAAGTGTCGCCGAGGCGCTGCGGGTGGCCGAAATGGCGCTTGAGTACCTCAACTCCCCCGCGGCCGGCGAGTTGGAGACGGCCGCGCTCGGCGAAGTGCTCACGGCACTCGGCACTCTCCAGGGAAAGCTCGCCGCCGCGCACGCGACATTCCTGCGCCGGTTCGATGCCGCGAACGCGCACGACGCGGACGGCTACGGTTCGTCGTCGGCCTGGCTGGCGGCGAAAACCTGGATGACGAAGCGCGACGCACTGGCCGCCGTCCGCGAAATGCGCCAGTTCAGCCAGCGCTCCGGCCTGCACGAGGCGGTCGCCACGGGCGACCTCTCCAAGTCCTGGGCCGACGCCATCATGCGCTGGACCAGGAAGCTGCCGGAAGAGATGCGCGCGGAGACCGACAAGATCCTGCTCGGCGCCGCCGAGGCCGGCGCGTCGCTGGCGGACCTGCAGACCATTGCCGCCGCCGCGATCGAGCAGTGGCGTTCGACCCGCCCCGATCCCGCGGATGACTTCGACTTCCGCGACCGCCACGTCCGGCTCGGGCTGACGTTCGGCGGGGCCGGGGTGATCCGCGGCGACCTGACCCCGGAGTGCGCCGCCGCGCTGACCGCCGTGCTCGATGCCCTCGGGAAGAGGCAAGGCCCGGAAGACGACAGGAACGAGGGCCAGCGCTTCCACGACGCCCTGGCGCAAGCGTGCCACCTGCTGCTCCGGGCCCGGCTGCTCCCCGCCCGGGCCGGAGCGGACACGCAGGTGATCGTGCACGTCCCGGTCAGCCAGCTCCGTCAGATGCCCGGCGCGGCCGATCTTGAGGATGCGTGGCTCCGGGCCCGGCTGGGCGAGCCCGCCGACCCGGGCACCGCGTACCTCGCCGGCAAGGACGCCGAAGTCGCCGCCTGCGACGCGCTCACCGTCCCGATCGTCACGGGCCATGCCGACATGACCGTGATCGACCGGATCATCGCGCTGGCCTGCACGGCACCGGACGGAGGCGAGGGCGGAGGCCGAAGCGAGAGCGGAGGCCGAAGCAAGGGCAGGGGCGAAGGCGAGGGACCGCCGGCCGAAGGCTGGCAGGCGCTGCGGTACGCGATCGCGCGGCTGGCGGTCGACTTCGTATCGGGGCCCGGCGGCCTGGCGTCGGCGCTGCGGACCGGGTTGCTTGAGCACCCCTTCGCCACGCCGTCCCTGCCGCTGGACATCGGGATCTCGGACTCGATCCCCGGGTCGATCCGGCGCGCGGTCATGCTGCGCGACCGGCATTGCGCCTGGCCGGGCGGCTGCGACCGCCCGGCGTCCGCCTCGGACGTGCACCACATCAGGCACAAGAGCGACGGCGGCGAGACCTCGGTCCATAATTGCGGGATTTTCTGCGAGTTCCATCATGAGACCTGCATCCACCGGTGGGGCTGGGAAGTCACTCTCCGCCCGGACGGCACGATGGAGGCCCGCAGTCCCGACGGCAGGCAGGTCCTGAGCGGGCAGGCACGCCGCGGACGCCCGTCTCACCCACCTCAACCGGGAGAAACGAATCCTGGGGAAGACCGGGCCCAGCCGCCGGGACAAGAAGCGGCATAGATCCGGCACGCGGGTTACGCACCTTGGCGCCAATATTCACCTAGCGCAACGTAAAGGTAGTATCCGTCGATCCCTTGGCGTACCCACTCGGGGCAGTTCGGCGCCCACACCGCGACCCGTTCGGAGCCGGCCAGCAGGTCCGCGTAGCTCCACCGGCGGCGGTCCGCGCGCTCGGCCGTCCCTTCGCCGCCTCCCGCAGCACGCCGCCGACGGTGGTGTCGAGAACCGGCGAGACCGGCCCGGCGCGCGGTAGGCCGGCCAGCGGCTTAGAGCGTGGCGACCGGGACGCGGGCGATGAGGTCCTTCAGGCCCGCTTCGTCGAGGAGGTCGGCCGGGCGGACCGTGCGGTCGTGGCGGACGTAGTAGAACGCGGCGCGGATCTTGTCCAGGGGGACGCCCGACAGGGCGGACCAGGCGAGGCGGTAGGCCGCTAGCTGGACGGCGACCGCCTGCGCCTCCGCCCTCGTGCGCGGCGGCTGGCCGGTCTTCCAGTCGACGACGTCGTAACCGCCGTCCGGGGTGGCGAAGACGGCGTCGATGCGGCCGCGGATCTGGCGGTCGGCGATCTGGGTGTCGAAGGGGACCTCGACCTCGGTGGGCCAGCGGCCGCCCCACTCGCCCGCCTCGAAGCGGGCCTTCAGCTCCATCAGGTTCTCGTCGAGGTCGGCGACGGCGTCGTCGAGGAACAGGTCGTCGTCGTCGATGAGCCGCTGCTGGCCGAACCGCTCCTCAAGCCACCGGTGGAACGCGGTGCCCCGGCGGGCGGAGGCGGCGGGCGGCTGCGGCATCGGGCGGCGCACCTGGCGGGCCAGCTCATCGGGGTTCCTGGCCAGGGCGACGAGGGCGGTCACCGACAGGCGGTCCGGCAGGACCACCTCGACCGGGCCGTCGCCGTGGGCCAGCCGGGCGTCCCGTTCGGCGAGCAGCAGGCCGGTGTCGAGTTCCCAGGCGGCGACCAGTTCCCGCTGCTCGTCCGTGAGGTCGTCCGGGTCGTCCGGGTCGTACGGGTCGTCCGCCGGCGTGCGGCGGGCCCCGGCCACGAGGGCCGCCGCCGCCGCGACCGCCGCGTGGCGCTGCCCGGCCGGGGACACCGGCCACTCGGCCTCGTCCACCTCGGCCAGCAGCGGGTTGTCCGCGTCCTGCGCTGGTTCGCGCGCCCACACGCCGACCGTGCCCGCGCCCGCCTCGCACGCGGCGCGGACCTCGGCGAGGAACTCCGACGGGCCGAGGCGGGAGGACGCCTCGCCCCACCAGTAGCCGGAGCAGCCCAGCCAGAATTCCGCCCTGGTCGCCGCGACGTACGCGAGCCGCCGTTCCTCGGCCAGGTCGCGGGCGGTGCACGCTTCGTTGAACTCCGCGAGGGAGTCGGCATCGAGCGCCGGCAGGTCGGGCAGGTCCTTCCGGTCGCCGCGCAGCGGGAACGGGATCAGCCGGGGGTTATGCGTCCAGCGCGTCGGCGTCCTCGGCCGGGACGGGAAGACCTGTGCCTTCTCCCCCGCGGCCAGTCCCGGGATGAAGACCGCCGGCCACTGCAGGCCCTTGGCCGCGTGCACGGTGAGCAGCTTGACCGTGTCCGATTCGCCGACCCGGCCCGTCTCGAGGCCGTACTCCTCCTGCTGCGCGGCGGTGAGGAAGGCGAGGAACGCGCCGAGCGTCGGCTCGGGCTGGTCGCCCGCGAACGTGGCGGCGACATCGGTGAACGCGTCCAGGTCCGCCCGCGCGGCGGCCAGGTCTCCGCCGGGCCGCGCGGCCACCTCGATGTCGAGGCTGAGCGCGCGCTCGACCTCGGCGATGAGGTCAGCGAGCGGCCTGGTGACGTGCTCGCGCAGCCGGCGGGTCTCCGCGGACAGGGCGGCCAGCCGGGCGTAGCCGACGGCGGAGTACGCCCCGGGGTCCCCGAGGTCGTCGAGCGCCTCGACCAGCGACGCGCCGTTGTCCGCCGTGGTCAGGTCGGTGACCGCCTCCGCGAGGGGGTCCACCGGCCGCGACTCGCCGGGCGGCGCGGCGTCCCCGGTTTGCGTGTCCTCGTCGCGGTCGTCGTCCACGCCGTGGGCCAGGTCGCGGGCGCGGCGTCCCAGGGCCACCAGGTCGCGGGGCCCGATCCGCCAGCGCGGTCCGGTCAGCAGGCGGGCGAGCGCGTCCGAGGAGGCCGCATCGTGCAGCACGCGCAGCGTCGCGACCACGTCCTGCACTTCCGGGACCGACAGCAGCCCGCCAAGGCCTACCACCTCGCACGGGATGCCCCGGGCCTCGAACGCACGGCGCAGCGGCACGAACTGGGACCGCTTCCGGCACAGCACGGCGATGTCCGACGGTCGCACCCCGGTCAGCCGGCCGCCGGAGTCCGGCCACGGCCTGCCGTCCGGCGCCCAGCCGTCCGGCAGCGCGAGCAGCGCGGCGGCCTGCTCCGCGACCCACTCCGCCTCGGCGGTCACGGTGGGCAGCAGCGCCGCGCGGACTCCGCCCCGGTTGCCCCGGTCAGGCGCGGGCACTAGCAGCGGAACGTCCGGTGCCTGGGCGCGCAGTTCCCGCTGCAGCACGGCCGCGGTGTCAAGCACGCGCCCGGCGTTGCGGAAACTGGTGGAGAGCTTGCGGACGGGGGCGGGCGCCCCGGACCTGACGGGGAAGTCGTCGGCGAACCGGCGCAGGTTGCCCGCGCTCGCGCCGCGCCAGCCGTAGATCGACTGGCACGGGTCACCGACCGCGGTGACCGGGTGGCCGTTGCCGAACAGGGCGCTCAGCAGCTTGAGCTGCGCATAGCTGGTGTCCTGGTACTCATCGAGCAGCACCACCTGGTAGCGGGTCCGCTCGGCGGCGCCGACCTCGGGGTGCCGCATGGCGATCCGGGCCGCGAGCCTGACCTGGTCGCCGTGGTCGAGCACCTCGCGAGCGCGTTTCGCCTCGGCGTAGCGGTCAACCAGCGGCAGCAACTGCTCCCTGGTCCCCTGGGTCTGCGCGATCTTGCGCACCCCGGACAGCACCCGGCCGGGCCACCGGGCCGCCTCAGCGGTCAGCCACTCCCCGGTGCCGCGCACGTCATCGGACGACTTCAGGTGCTCGGCGAGGTCGCCGGCCAGTTCGAGCACCGCCGCGGTGACGGTCTGCGGTGTCCACTGCACCTCGTCCATCGGGCCGTCGTAGGCGGCCACGACCGACGCGGCGAGTTGCCACGACAGTGCCGCCGTGATCAGCCGCATCGACGGCTCGAGCCCTTCGCGCAGCGCGTGGTCGCCGACCAGGCGGCCCGCGTAGGAATGGTAGGTGCTGATCACCGGCTCGGCCTCGCCGTCGGCACCTGGCTCCAGCCCCGCGCGCCGCAGCGCGTCGAGGCGCCTGCGGATCCGGTCGGCGAGCTCGGCGGCGGCCTTCCGCGTGAACGTCAGCCCGAGCACCCGGTCCGGGCGCACCATCCCGTTGGCGACCAGCCACACCAGCCGCGCGGCCATCGTCTCGCTCTTGCCGGATCCGGCCCCGGCGATGACGGCCAGCGGCCCGAGCGGCGCCTCGATGACCGCCGCCTGCTCCGGGGTCGGCTCGGGCAGCCTGAGCAGCCGCGCCAGCTCCCTGGCCGTGTACTTGTCCACTCTCCCATTCCACCAGACGGCACCGACAATCGGCGGGCTAGCCGGGGAGGCGGTACAGGTCAACGCCCTCGGGTGTCCGGGAACGGACCAGCTGGCCGCGGGCGACCAGGACCTCGAGGTGGGCCGCGGTCTCGCCGGTGGCGAGGAGCTGGTTCATGACGTCAAGCTCGGCGAGCTTGCGCTGCCTGCGGGTCCATGGCAGCGCCCCGGCAGCCGCGAAGGCGGTGACGGGGCCGTCGGCCGCGGCGTCCAGGGTCTGCGCCAGGCGGATCTCGTGGTGTTCGAGGAGCTGGTGGACGCGGGCGTGGGTGGATGGCCGCACCGGGCCGTGCGCGGGCAGCAGCCGGGTGTCGGGCAGGGTGAGCATCAGCCGCAGCGAGCTCAGGTACTGGATGAGCGCCGTGCGGGTGATGACCGGCTGGAAGCCGATCGACGGGGTGATGTGCGGCAGCACGTGATCGCCGGCGAAGAGCAGGCCCGCCGCCGCGTCGTGGAACACGACGTGGCCGGTGGTGTGGCCCGGCGTGTGGATGGCGCGCAGCGTCCGGCCGGGCAGGTCGAGCACCGCGCCGTCGGGCAGCCAGCGGTCGGGGTCGGACCACTGGAGCTTCGGCTGGGGGTCGGCGAGCCGCGAGGTCATCGTGCCGCGGACCTGCTCGGCCAGGACGGCGGCCCACATCCGACCGAGCATGTCGATGAACCCGATCTCGGCCCGCCCGGCCGCGACGTCCCTGATCGCGTCCATGTTGGCGCGCTCGGCGTCGCCGAGCGAGATCTGGCCGCGCAGCGTGGTCCGGAGTTCGACCGCCAGGGTGTAGTGGTCCTGGTGGATATGGGTGATGAAGAAGTTCCTGATGTCCGGCAGGCCGCAGCCGAGCTGGCCCAGGGCCTCGGTCAGCCGCTCGCGGGCCTGCACGAGGGCCATGCCAGCGTCGATCAGGTCCACGCCGTTGTCGCTGACCATGGCGTAGACGTTGACGGCGGTCAGCGCGTCTCCTGGCAGCGGCAGCGGTATCCGGTACAGCCCGCTGCCGAGGTCCTGCACCCCCGGCTCGGCCCAGGCGTGCCGGTCGTCGTTCGCCTTCTCGGCCGGCGCCTGGCTTATCACGTCATCCACGGATGGCTACCTCCTGCCGGTCTAATGTACCGGCAGGGTGAAGATCTTATAAAGGCGTTATGTATCACGCCTGTGGGCCTGCTACGGCGTTACCTGCTCCCCGCCCGGGTTGACCGGGCAGCAGGACGCGACCGGGCAGGTGCGGCAGCCGGGGTTCACCCTGGCCTGGTACACCGGGCCCGCCATGCCCTCGGCCACGGTGTCGACGAGCTTGCGCGCCCAGCCGGGGTCCGGGTCGTCGGGCAGGGCGCCCTGGCGCTGCACCTTCGCCTTCAGGGTGTAGCCGGCCTTGCCCACCTGGACGAGGTCGGCGCCGCCCGGCTCGGTGACGCCGAACCGCTCGAACGCCCCGAGCAGGACCGCGAGCTGGTAGACGCCGAGCTGCGGGTGCCGGTCGAGGTCCGCGTCGTGCGGCGAGGACGCGCCGGTCTTCAGGTCCACGACGACGCCCCGGCCCTGGCCGTCCTCCTCCAGCCGGTCGACCCGGCCGGTGATCTCCACGCGGCCGATGCTGACCTTGAGCGCCTCCTCGGTCGCCAGCAGCTCCCTGGGGTTGGCGGTGTGCCAGTCGAGGAACTTGCGGACCATCCGCTCCGCGAGTTCCCGCTGCCGGTTCCCGTACCAGACGCTGCCGAAGTCCAGGTGGTGCCAGATGTCGTCGATCCGGCCCGCCACCTGCTGCTCGTCGGCGCCCTCGGCGATGAGCTGGGCCGCGGCGTGGATGACCGTGCCGAGGTGCCGTAGCACGTCGGGGTGCCCGGCGCCGACGGCGGACTCGAGCAGCCAGCGCAGTCCGCAGCGGGTGAACGTCTCCACGTGCGACGGCGACAGCCGGACCCGCTCGCCGTCGCCGACGATCGGCTCGGCATCGGACAGGCCGGTGAGCGCGTACCAGTCTCCGGGGCTGGCGCCGCGCACGCCCGCGTCGGCGAGCCGGGCGAGCTGGCGGGCGGCGGCGGTTCGCAGCGCGTCCGGCTGGCCGGGGTCGGTGACGGTCCGGCGCAGGTCAGCGACCAGTGCGGGGAGGGACAGCCACCTGGTCGCGGCGCTGGCCCGCTCCACCTCGATCTCGTCCCCGGCCAGCTCCGCGAGGAACCGCGAGGGCCGCTGGTCCCGCTCGTCGCCGCCGGACGCGGTCACCACGAGCAGCCGCCGCGCCCGGGTGACCGCGACGTAGAACAGCCGCCGCTCCTCGGCGAGCAGCCGGGCGGTGAGCGCGGCGGCGGCGACGTCCGGCGGGGCGCCGGCGGCCGGCGTGTTCGCCACCGAGTTGCCCGCGTTCCCGGTTACCTCGGCCAGTTCGTCGGCGCCGAGCAGGGCCCCGCGCAGCCGCAGGTCGGGCCAGACCTCTTCCTGGACGCCGGCGACGACCACCACGTCCCATTCGAGGCCCTTGGCCCGGTGGGCGGTCAGCACGCGGACGCAGTCCTCGCGGACCGCCTGCTCGGCGAGGGTGTCGCCGGCGATCTCCTGGCCGGCCAGGCTGTCAAGGAACAGCCGGGGGCTGCCGGGCGGCAGGTCGTCGGCGAACCGCGCCGCTGCCTCGAACAGCGCGAGCACCGCGTCCAGGTCGTGGTCGGCCGCGGCGTCGCGGGAGGCCCGCTCCTCCCACTGCGCGGCGAGGCCCGACTCCCGCCAGACCGCCCACAGCACGTCCTGCGCGCCGCTGCCCGCGTCGAGTTGCTCGGCCGCCGTGGTCAGCAGGGCGGCGATCCGCCAGGCCGGCGCCGCGACCCGGTCGCTGACCAGGCGCAGTGCCCGCAGGTCGGTGAGCACCTCGCCGAGCGGCACGCCGCCGAGCGCCCGCCGCAGCCTGCGCAGGCCCAGGCTGTCGGTCTGGCCGAGCGGGCCGGTCAGCAGCTCGGCCGCGGTCTCCTCGTCGAGCCTGGCCGGGTTGAGCGCGCAGCGCAGCAGCGTGAGGAGCGGCCGCACGGCCGGCTCGTCGGCCAGCGGCAGCTCGTCCCCGGCGACGGCCACCGGGACCCCGGCGGCGGTCAGCGCCCGGCGCAGCGGCGGCCCTTGCCGCTGGGCCGAGCGGACCAGCACCGCCATGCGCTGCCACGGCACCCCGTCGGCCAGGTGCGCCCGGCGGAGCGTGTCGGCGACGACCGCCGCCTCCTGCGCCTGGGTGTCGGCGACGCAGATTCTGACCTGCCCGGCCTTCAGGTCTTTCGCCGGCACCAGGCGGCGGTGCGCGGCGGCGTCACCCCGCTCGCCTTCCGAAGTGGCCGGGGCGGCGGGCAGCCTGCGGGCGACCCGCCGCGACGCGGCCAGCAGCACCGGGCCGCTGCGGCGGCAGGTGCGCAGCGCGATGACCGGGGCGGGGGCGCCGTCCGGGCCGCGGAACCGGTCCGGGAAGCCGGCGAGCACGCGGACGTCCGCGCCCCGGAAGGCGTAGATCGACTGGTCCGGGTCGCCGACGGCCACCAGGTCGCGGCCGTCGCCGGCCAGCGCCTGCAGCAGGGCCTCCTGCGCCGGGTCGCAGTCCTGGTACTCGTCGACGAACACCGCGTCGTAGGCGTCCCGCTCCCGCTGCCTGGTGGCCTGCCTGGTCAGCAGGCTCGCGGCGATCCTGACGATCTCCGCGTAGTCGTAGGCGGGCACCGGTGCCAGGTCGAAGCGGGCCGAGTAACGGTCGAGGAACGCGCCTGCCGCGACCCAGTCCTCGCGCCCGGACCCGCGGCCGACCTGGCGCAGCGCCTTGCCGTCGAGGCCGCGCTCCGCCGCCCGCATCAGCACGTCGCGCAGTTCCTCGGCGAACCCCCGGGTGGCGAGCGCGGCCCGGCGGTCGACTGGCCAGTTCGAGCCGCCGTCGACGGCCTCGCCGCGCAGCAGCCGCCGGATCTCAAGCAGTTGCTCCGGCGCCGAGAGCAGCCGCGGCGGCTGGTCGCCGGCCAGCACGAACTCGCGGCGGACCAGCGCGTAGGCGTAGCTGTGAAAGGTGAGGGCGAGCGGCTCGGAGGTGGTCCGGCCGAGCCGGGCGGTGATGCGGTCGCGCAACTCGCCCGCGGCCTTCCGGCTGAACGTGAGCACCAGGATGCGCCCCGGGTCGATGCCGCGCCGCTCGACCCGCTCGGCGACCGCGGCGACGATCGTCGTGGTCTTGCCCGTGCCCGGGCCGGCCAGCACGAGAAGCGGGCCGCCCTTGTGGTCGGCCACCCGCTGCTGGGCCTCGTCGAGGGCCGGTCGGACGGCGGGTGCGCCGGGCCGGGCGCGGCGGACGAGTCGGTAACCGTTCATCAGGCTCCGATTTCATCACGGGCCACCGACATTCCGCGGTTTCAAGCCGGGGATAGCCGCGGATCATTTTCGGCAGCGGACCAGCGACGGCAACCACCTGGAAACGTACCCGGCGCCGCAGGCGCCGACCCGGGGCTGTCCCCGGGGGGATCATTCCCCCGGGGGGATGTACTGCGCCTGGCGCATGTTCACCCGCACCGGCGGGGCGGCCGAGCGCAGCGGCGTTCCCTCGGCGAGGTAGTGCTCGAGCGCCCGGGTCTCGTGCCCCTCGGCCGGCGTCCCGTCCGCGTGGATCACCCGCCACCAGGGGGCGCCGCCGCCGTAGCGGGAGAGCACCCGGCCGACCTGGCGGGGGCCGCCGGCGCCCAGGTACTCGGCGATGTCGCCGTACGACATGACCTGCCCGGCCGGGATCGAGTCCACGACGTCGAGAACTTGAGCGGAGTAGTCGTCGATCTCGCTCATGACCGGCGCGTCTTGTATAGCCGGTAGCCGCCGAAGGTCGCCGCGGCGGCGGCCGCGGCCAGCAGGGCGATGAACACGTCGAGCCAGCCGCCGCCGCGCGGCGTGACGGGCGCGGGCGGGACGGCCGACGACCCGTCGCCGAAGTGCGTGGTGGCCGCAATCAGCGACCCCTGGGCCTTCGCCTGCAGCAACTGCCCCGCCTTGAGCAGCGCCGCGTCCGCGTCGACGATGCCGAACCCGGTGAGCACGCTGTAGGAACCGGACGGAGTCTGCTGGGCGGTGGCCGTCAGCGCCTCGGTGACCTGCGCCGGGGAGATCCCCGGGTACCTGGCCTTGAGCAGGGCGGCGACGCCCGCCACGAGCGCGCACGCGGGGCTCGTGCCGTCGACCGTGTAGTACAGGCCGTCCCTGCCCTCCGCCGGGATGCCCTTGCCCGGTGCGGCGATCCGGACGGAAAGGTTGCCGCTTGAGAACGTGGCCGGCACCCCCTGGCTGGTCACCGCGCCCACGCTGAGGACGCCCGGGTACTCGGCGGGGAACGAGACCGGGGCGATGTCCGGGTTGCCGGCGCCGTGCTGGGTGTCGTTGTTGCCGGAGTTACCGGACGACGCCACGAGGACGGCGCCGCGGGAGTGTGCGTAGTCGATGGCGGCCCGCACCACGCCGCTCGGCGCGGAGTACCCGATCGACATGCTGATCACCTGGGCGCCGTCCTTGACGGCCGTCCGGATGCCGGTGGCCAGCTCGTCCTGGATGGTCTCCTCGGGCTCCTGGTTGTACTTCCGGTAACCGGGGTCGCCCTTGTCCGGTATCACGCGGATGGAGAGGATCTTGGCCTGCGGCGCGATCCCCATGATCCCGTCGTAGCCGCCGTTGTGGCCGTGCCCGGCGATGATCGACGCCATCCACGTGCCGTGCTGCCCCCAGTTGGGGTTGGCCTCGCTGGTGGCCAGGCCGGTGAGGTTCGGCCCCTGGATGACCGTGCCGCCCGACAAGTCGGATATGTCGGGGTAGACGCCGCTGTCGATCACCGCGACGGTGACGCCGGCCCCCTCGGTGACCTGCCACGCGGCACCGACGTCCATCATGTCGAAGACCCACTGCTGCGACTGCCTGGTGGCGTCGCCCGGCGCGGCGACCGCCGCGGCCGCGGGCAGCGCCGGCAGCACGGCGAGCACCAGCGCCAGGCCCGCTCCAGCCAGCACCCGGCCGAGTGCCTTCGGCTTCTCCGGCGGCGTTAGCATCCAGGCACGCCCGGGCAGTGCGGCGGCGGCACCGGCGCGGCGAGGGCGGACAGCACGTCGTTGGCCAGGCCCGTGCCCATGCTGGTCATCTCCGCGGTGGTGTAGGCATCCTGGCGGACGTTTTCCTTGGGGCGGCCGTCGGCGTACCCCACCGTGTAGAGAACGACGTACGTGCCGCGCGCGGCCGCGCCGGAAAGCTGCCGCTGCCTGTCGGTGAACTCCCCGGCGGGCGTGCCGGGGAACCGCGCGGTCCGCACGGTGGGGCCGAGGCCCGCCCGCGCGCCCGCACCGTCGACGGCCCTGGCCGCGGTCTGCGCCTTGGCCGCGGTCGGCAGCACGGCGGCACCGACGGTCACCACGAAGCTGTCGGTCTCGTCGACGTACGTGGCCCGCAGCATGGCCGAGCAGCCGGCGCCGTCGAGCATGGCGGCCGCCGTCGGGTCGGTGGCCGACGCGCAGCTGGTCTGCCCGGCGATGCCGATCCGCTGCGCGGCGAGCGTCAGCGACGGGTCGTCGTCGAGCGCCTCGGGCGGGGCATAGCTCGCCGCGGCCGGGAAGATGGTCCCGGCCGGAAGCTCGCGCCAGCGCTGGCCGTACTCCCAGTCGGTGATCTGCTGCTGCTGTGCCGCCGTGAAGGTCCTCGGCCCCTTCTCCTTCCAGATCCCGAACGCCGCCACGAGGGCGGCGATCCCGGCCGTCCACAGCAGCACCCACGCGACCGACCTGGTGCGCCGTCGCCGCGCGAGCGCGGCGGAATCCGGCCCGGGCTCCCGGGGCGGCCCGGAGAAGGGCGGACCGCCGTAGGGCTGCTGGCCGTAGGGCTGCTGGCCGTAGGGCGGCCGACCGGGGTACGGCGGCCGGCCGTACGGGTGCGGCTGGCCGTAGGGCTGCTGACCAGGCGGCGGCTGACCAGGGCCGGGGTACGGCGGCCGGGCACCATGCCGCGGCTGACCGCCGCGCGTGCCGCCGTAGTCCGTTGCCACACGGAAATGTTAGAGCTTGTTCCGACCGAACGTGCCGTTGCTAACGCGTTTTAGTTATTACCTGAACACGATGTGAACGAATGGCCGGCCCGCTCATCTGCGCGGGAACCCGGTACCGGCTTCCGGCCGCCGCGAAGGGTAACGTGTCGGCCTGGCGCCGCGGCAAGGCCGCGCCGGAAGCTGACAAGTGAGAGGCAGGGCCATGAAGCTGACAAAGCACGAGCACGCCTGCGTTGTCCTGGAGAAGGACGGCGCGAAGATCGTCATCGACCCCGGGTCGTTCTCCTCGGGGGCGGCGGAGATCATCGAGGGCGCTGACGCGATCCTGCTCACCCACGAGCACTTCGACCACGTGAACGCCGACGCGATCCACGGGGCGCTCGCGGCGCGGCCCGACCTGCGGGTGTACGCGCCGGCCGCCATGGCCGACGCGATCACCCAGCACCGGGACCAGGTCACCGGGGTCGCCGCCGGCGACGTGCTGACCCTGGGGTCCTTCTCCGTGACGGTGCACGGCAGCGAGCACGCGGTGATCCACCCGGACATCCCGGTGATCGCCAACGTCGGCTACCTGGTCGACGGCAGCCTCTACCACCCGGGCGACGCGTACTTCGTGCCCGACGTCCCGGTGTCGGTCCTGCTGCTGGCGACGAGCGGCCCGTGGATGAAGCTGGGTGAGGCCGCCGACTACGTGCGCACGGTCCGGCCGCAGCAGGTCATCCAGATTCACGAGGCGCTGCTCAGCGACATCGGCCTGCACCTGGCCGGCAGCATACTCGGCGAACAGGGCCTGACCGGGCTGCCGCTGACCCAACTCCCCGTCGGCCAGTCGCTGACGCTCTAGCCGGGCTCGGGTCGCCGGCTGTCGGGTTCGGCGCCGCGCCGTTCCGCGGCCGGCTCCCGCAAGATGGCCCAGACCGCCGGCGATTCAGCAATCTCCGGGTCCCGCGATGAACAACGCCGCGGGCCCCGCGGCGGTCACCGTCCCGTCCGCCGCGGACAGGTAGCAGGATTCGCCCTTCGCGATCTTGAGCGTGCCCGCGTTGCCGCGCAGCGACCCGGTCCCCGCGGCGCACAGCACCACCCGCGCGCTATCGCTGCCGGGCAGTGTCACCTCGCCGGGCCCGAGTTCGGCCCGGTACAGGCGGAACTCCGGCGCCGGCGAGTCATACCCGGATATCGCGCCGCCGGCCGGCCGCGGCTCGATCACCGGCACGGCGGCCGCCGGGTCGGTGAGCCGCAGCAGTTCGGGTACGTCGATGTGCTTGGGGGTGAGCCCGGCCCGCACCACGTTGTCGGAGTTGGCGAGCAGTTCGACGCCGGTGCCACGCAGGTAGGCGTGCGGCCCGCCCGCGGGCAGGAAGACCGCTTCGCCCGGCTGGAGGACGGCGTATCGCAGCAGCAGTGCCGCCACGATGCCGAGATCACCCGGGTGGTCGGCGTTGAGCCCGGCGACCGCCGCGCAGGCGGCCGCGTACTCCCCGCCGCCCGCCGCGACCCGCTCGCAGCCGGACACAACGCCGGCGACAAGGGCGCCGCGGCTCGTCGCGGGCCAGGTCAGGATGGCGCCGAGCGCGCGGCGCAGTGCCCCGCTGGCCGTCAGCGCCGTGTTCGCGCTGTCCGCCAGGTCCGCGGCGAGCGCGGCCAGTTCCGCGACGCCAAGGGCGCGCAGCAGCGCGGCGGCGTCTGCCGCCGCCCGCATGCCGGCCAGGACCTCGAACCTGGTGAGCGCGCAGAGGATCTCCGGCTTGGGCCAGT
>DAHWEX010000430.1 GCA_027326205.1 Actinomycetota bacterium | reverse complement strand
GGGCTCGTCGATGACGCCGAAGACCAGTTCGTCGTCGCGGCGCCGGGTCGGCAGCTTGGCCAGGTCGTAGACCGGCGCGAGCTCGTCGAGCCACGGCCGCCGCGGGGCCGGCAGCTCGGCCGTGGCGGTGGCCTGCCTGATCGTGGCGGTGAGCCGGGCGATGTCGGTGGGGCCCTCGTCCCGGCGGACGACGCGGGACGCCGAGTCGGCAGCGAGCCAGGGCCGCGCCTCGCCGATGACCAGTTCCTCGATCGACACGTCCGGGTCGCGCTTGGCCGCGCTGGTGTGCCCGCCGACGTAGCCGGCCTGGAACGGCATGAGCCGGCCGGGACCGGTCTTGGACACCGCGCGGCCGGGCAGCGCCGGGTCGAAGTGCGCCGCTTCCACCGAGCCGAGCACGTCGTCGCTGTCGGACTCGTCGGCCATCCGCAGCGCGAGCCGCAGGTTGGTGTTCGCCCGCAGGTTGTCCTTGATCACCCCGGCCGGGCGCTGGGTGGCGAGCACGAGGTGCAGGCCGAGCGAGCGGCCCCGCTGGGCGACGTTGACCACGCCGTCCACGAACTCGGGCACCTCGTGCACCAGCGCCGCGAACTCGTCCACGACGATCACCAGCGACGGCGGGGTCTGCGGGTCGCCGGCCTTCTCCAGTTCCTGCAGGTCCTTGACGCGTTTTTCCGCGAACAGGTGCTCGCGGTAGGTCAGCTCCGCGCTCAGCGACCGCAAAGCCCGCTTGACCAGGTGCGGGCTCAGGTCGGTGACGAGGCCGACCGTGTGCGGCAGGTGGACGCACTCCCGGAAGGCCGAGCCGCCCTTGTAGTCCACCAGCAGGAACGTGACCCGCTGCGGGCTGTGGGCCGCCGCCATGGCGAGGATCCAGGTCTGCAGCAGTTCGCTCTTCCCCGCGCCCGTGGTCCCGCCCACCAGCGCGTGCGGGCCGTGCAACCGCAGGTCTAGGGCGTGCGGGCCGTCGGCGGCGGCGCCGACGATGGCGCGCAGCGTCCCCGGGCGGCCGCCGGTGCCGCCGCCCTGACCGCCGACGGCGGCCGGACCGGTGAGGATCGACCTGGACTCCTGCCAGCGCTCGATGATGATGGCGGGATCGTCGGCCATCCTCGGGTCGGTCAGCTCGAGCCAGGAGACCGTGCGCGGCAGGTCGCTGTCATCGGCGATGACGGCGCCGGCATCGGTGAGCGGCGACATGGCCCGGGCGAACGTCGCGGCGGTCGCCTCGTCCACTCCGTCGGCCGCGATGCCCGAGGACGACGTCGACGTGAGGCTGTCGCCGACGCTGACGGTCCGGTCGGCGCGCACGTCGAGGAAGGCCGTGCAGGCGGCGGGCAGGTGCTCGGCGCGCTGGGCCAGCCAGACGCAGTAGACGCCGGCCGCCCGGCCGACCCGGCTGAGCTCGACGAGCCGGGCCCGGTCGCCGGGAGCGCGGCTGTCGACGAGGACGACGACGGTGGCCCCGGTATCGGCGACGCGCCCCTTGGCTGCCGCCGCGTAGGGGCCGGTGCCGCTCTGGGTGGCGGTGAGGCGGGCCCGCACCAGGTTTTCGAGCTGGGCGAGCAGGGGGGCCGACTCGGTTCCGGTGACCAGGTGCGGACCGGTGAGCGGCGAGTGGGCGGAGGACGTGTGCGGCAGCCACTTCAGCCAGTCCCAGTCGCGGGCGGACCGGCCGCCGCAGAAGGCGGTCAGCACGACTTCGGCCGGGGAGTGGAGCGCGGCCAGCTGGGCGAGTATCGCCCGGGTCACGTCGAGGGCCGCGGCGGGGTCGCCCGCGATGCCGACCGCCCCGTGCTCGGCGAGCGACAGGGTGAACGGCACGTCGCGGATCGTCCGGTACCTGGCGACGAGGTGGTCGATTTCGGCCTGGGCGGCGGCCAGCGCGCGCCGGTTCCGCTGCCGCTCGAACCGCAGCCGTGATTCCAGGCTGGCCGCGCCTACCCGCAGGTCGAGGAAGCGCGGCGCGCCCGGGCGGCGTGACCACAGCAGCGGGGAGAGCTGCGCGGCGGCGGACAGGCACTGCGCCGTCGGCGGGTGCTCGGCGTTGCGGGCCCGCCACTCGGCGCCGTGCGCGTCGTCGGCCTCCCGGCCGAGGTCGGCGATCTCGCGGCGCAGCGCCGCCATCGAGCCCTTCCGGCCGCGTGCGGCGGCCCAGCGGCTCTCAATCGCGTTCGAGGCCATCATCAGCGGGCTGAGGGCGACGATGGCGAGGTAGGCGGGCTGCTCCTTCAGCGCGAGGAACAGAGCCAGGCCGCCGACGACCGGGACGAGCATCGCCAGGACGGGGAACCGCTGCCCGTGTTCCGCCTCCGGCAGTTCGGGGGCTTCCAGGGTCTGGCCCCCGTAGCTGGCGGTGATGACCGGCGACCGGTTGAACGCCGTGCTCACCGCGTGCGCGGGCCCGGCCATGGCCGGGACGCTCGCGAACTCGATGCCGAGCACGGTGTCCCCGATCCGCAGCCGGTCCCCCGGCAGCCACGCGCCCCGGGTGACCGGCTCATCGTTCACCGTGATCCCGTTCGCCGAGCCCAGGTCGAGGATCTCGGCCGAGCCGGGCATGAGGAACAGCCGGACGTGGCGGCGGGACACGAGCGTGTCCGCGAGCCGGAGGTCGCAGTTCGAGCCCCGGCCGATCGTCTGGTTGCCGGCCCCGAGTTGCACCCGCTTACCCGCGTCCGGGCCGCTGAGGATCGTGACCTGGGCCACCGGCCGGGCGGCCTGGTCGGCGTACCGGGCGCTGGCCGGGACCACGCCGATGCGGCCGCCGGACCTGATGCCGCTGTCCGTGACCGGGAGCGCAGGGTCGAGGGTAACCCGCTGGGCGTCGAGCGCGGTCAGCGTGACCGCGCCAGCGCCGGCGGGTTGCCCGCTGGAGTCGGGGTCCCGGGTGGCCATGGCGGTGGCGACGTCACCGACCGTCGCGTCGGCGGCGGCGGTCACCACGAGGTCGGTCGCCCCGTGCGGGCGGTCCAGCGTGATCTTGAACTTCACCGGTACGCGCCTCCAGCGATGACCCGGCCCGATCCCCGTCCGGTGCCCTGACCGCGGCTGCCCCGCGAACCGCGGGCACCGCGCGAACCTCCTATACCGGACGCGGCGAAGGCACGGACCGCGCGGCTTACCTGGGCGACCGCCGCGCTGAACGTCGCGCGGGACGCGAACAGGCTGGCCGGGTTGACCGCGACCCACAGGCGCCGCCAGCGGGGCAGCGACGCCATTGCGCCGCGCCGGGCGGTGGCGACCAGGTCCCAGACGCGCTGCGCCGCCGGGCCGTCCGGGTCGGCGGGGCCGAAGGTAGCCGCGTCGGCCGCGTCGGCCACCGCCCGCGCGGACGGCAGCCCGCGACGCTCGGCGTAGGCGGCGAACTCCCGCCGGGTCAGCGCTCCGCTGGCCGCCCGGGCAGCGCCCGGTTCATCCGCTGTACCCCGGGCGGTCGTCGCGATGCCCAGGTCACGGCTGAGGTCCGTCAGCTCGCGCCAGGCGCCGGCGACCCGGTCCGCCGGCGGGCCGAACGACCGCCGACGCCGACGGCGGGCCCCCTTGGCCACGATGAGCAGCCCAGCGAACGTCGCCACCACCGCGACCGGGATCCCCGCGTCGGTCGCGATGGTGATCACGATCGCGGGGACGGCGAAGCC
>DAHWEX010000416.1 GCA_027326205.1 Actinomycetota bacterium | reverse complement strand
GGTACTGCAGGAATGCCTTGCCTGCGGCGAAGCCGGCGAGGTAGGGCAGCGGCTCGCGCTCGTAAGCGTCGGGCGGCAGCAGTCCCTCCATTTCCTCGACGGTCTGGTAGCCAGCGGAGACCTCGGCGTAGATGAGCGGGTTGATCACCGCCCGGCTGCTGTCGACGGCGGCCGCGATCTGCACGGCGGACCAGTCGGCCCACTGCTTGTCGCCGGTGATGACGTCCAGCAGGACGCAGGAGTCGATCAGGGTGGCGGGGCGGATCGGCGCCGGGCTACTCGCCACGAAGCAGCGCCATGATCTGGTCGGTGCTCATGCCCGCCACGTCCTTCCCGGTGGCGGTGTTGCGCAGCTGCCGGGCCAGCCGCTGCCCCCGGGTCTCGGCACCCTCGGCGCGGACGATCCGCAGGGCGCCGTCGGCCTCCACGACCTCGACATCGTCTCCGGGGTGCAGCCCGTACTTGTCCCGCAGGTGCGCGGGGATGGTGACCTGGCCCTTACTGTTCAGCACCATGGCGGCCTCCAGCCCTGGTATCCGGTATTACTGCTACTACGTAATAGTAGCTCGGGAAACGTTGGCCTGGCCGCACGTGACAGCACCCGGCAGTAGGTTCGGTGAGTGGCGGGCGGCAGCCACCCGCCTGCCATCCACTGAGCCATACGGTTGCCGGTTTCCCCTGGTCAGGCAGCATAGGACGCGTAGCGGTGCCGACAAGACGACGATCCGCATCCTTGCCAGGTTGCTGTTCCTCGACGAGCCGGCCACCGGCCCTGGCCCGGGCAGTCGCAGCGCACTGCGGGAGATCCCGTGGCATCGCGGCGGAGGCTGATCGCGGTGGCGCCGGGGCCGCGCCGAGCAGTTCGCGCTCCAGGCGGCCCTGGGTGGCCGGGGACTGCGTCGTGCCGTGCACCAGGGCGAACGGTGTCCCCGGCTCTGCGGGACTCGTCGCGGGGCGGCCACTGTGCCGCGTGCTCACAGCACCGTGCCGCCCGGTTTCCCGGGCTGAGACGGCCACCAGTTCCAGCGGCCGAGCAGGACGACGATGGACGGCACGAGCAGGGTCCGGACGCCGAACGTGTCGAGCAGCACGCCGAGCGCGAGGCCGAGCCCGATCGACTGGAGTTGGCCGCCCAGTCAAGGTCGAACGTGGTCAGGATCAGCACCCGCGACCGCGACGCGTCGCCGGCGATCAGCCGGGTCGCGGCGATGCCGTCCATCACCGGCATCCTGATGTCCATGAGCACCACGTCGGGGACGGCCTTCCTGGCCACCGCGACCGCCTCCGCGCCGTCGGCGGCCTCGCCGAGCACCGCCAGGTCCGGCTCGGAGTCGATCAGCAGCCGGAAGCCGGCCCGGACGATGGCCTGGTCGTCGGCGACCACCACCCCGATGGTCACGCCACCCGCCCCGCGGCGGTCGGCGCGGCCGGCAGGAACGCGGCGACCTGGAAGCCGCCCGCTGGCAGCGGCCCGCCGCGGTCACCGTGATGACCAGCCCGATGCCCAGCGCAAGGCCCAGCGCGATGAACACCGCCTGGCGCACTCGGCGGCGCAGTTCACGCCGCAGGTATGTCCAAAACACCGCTGCTCCTCCCGGGCGCCCCGACTCGGAGGGATGCCAGGGCACCAAGGTGTAGTTGCCACCGCCGCCGCTGCCGTCAGCCCCGCGGACCGATTTCCCCTCTGCCCACAGCGGTAGCGCCGCCTTCCCGCTACGACCGCGGATGTAGGGCGCCGGTGACACGGCGTTCAGCTCCCGAAGCCGGCCCAACCGCGCCTCGGCCCGGTCCGCCCCGGGGACGGTGGCCGAGACGGCGGCCGGGGTTGCCGCGGTCACCCCGGGTACGTTCGGTAGGACGATCCTGATCTGAGTGAACGAGCCGTTGCTTCGCGTTACTCCGGCCCGGTGCCGCCACCGGCGCTCACCAGCCGAAGGGTGGTCCCGCTTATACGCTGGCCGGCGTTTCCGCGGGGACGGGAGCGCTGAGGATGTCCGTGAGCCGGTTCAGCCAGCGGGAGAGCTCACCGTCGTCACCGAGGCTGGCGGCAAGCCTGGCCTCGGCCGCGGACAGCAAGTACAAGACGCCACGCCTGCACACCCAAGCGGAAGTCCTCGACAACGCCCATGCCATCGCGACCATGCTCACCGGGATCAAGCAGGGCCTGCCAGGAATGGACCCGATCGTCTTCCCCGAGTACTCGACCCACGGGATCATGTACGACCGCGACGAGATGTTCGCGATCGCCACTACGATCCCCGGGCCGGAAACCGAGATCTTCGCCGCGGCCTGCAAGGCCGCGGCGACCTGGGGCGTCTTCTCGCTCACCGGCTCGGTCAGCCTCGACAGCAAATGCCACGACACCTGCAAGAAGGGGCCTTCGGGCCCGGTGGACCTCGGGATCCCCGCGATCTCGTGAGGCCCCGTTCCCGGTGCCCCGGCCAGGAGGCCGGGGCACCGGGAACAGCGGCCGACCTTATAGTGTGCCGGTGCCAGTCAGTGGGAAGAGCGGGGCCGTCTCCGGCGGCAGGCTGCTTGACCTGCTCGAGCCTGCCTGGAGACGGGAACTGGCCGCGGGCGTGGCGGCCGCCGGCCTCGACGCGGCGCCGGACCTGCCGCTGGCGGCGGCCAGGGCCCTGGGCGAGCGGTCGCGGACCCTGTCCGCCGGCGGAGCGGCCGCGAGATGGCCCGCCTGCGTTATCGTCGCCCTCGCGCACGTGGCGGCGGCGGCCGGCCCTGGATCTTTCTGGCCAGCCTGGCACCGGGCCGCGGGGCTGCGGGCGACCAGGCGCGCGGCCGGCGAGTGGGGCGGCGCCTTTCTCGCCGCGCTGGCGGCGCTGGGACTGCCGGCCGCCGGGGCGACCGCGGACGACGCCGTGCGCGCCCACGCGGTCACGTCCGGGCGCGACGACCCCGGCGAGACCGCCGGGCAGGGCCAGGCGGCCGGGCTGCGCCTCCACCCGTTCGGCGGCGGGGTGCTGCGCGTGGACCCGGCGTCCGGTCAGGCGCGCGCGGTGCTGCCGGAAGAGGCCGGCGGCACCCGGCTGCTCGCCTTCGACGCCGACGGCGAGCCGGCCGGCCGGGAGCTTCCCGCCGAAGCCGTCTGGGTGCTCTACCCCGCGGACGCCGAACTGCGGTCGGACATCCAGTTCCGCACTCTGGTGGCGAGCACGCTTCCGCTGACCTGGCGCGGCTGGCGGCTCGTTCAGCTGGACCTGCGGGGGGCCTCGTGGCTCGCAGTCGGCGACATCCCGGATCCTGACGGCGAGGCCGCAGCCCGCGGCGACGGGGAACGCCGGGTGGTGCGCGGCCGGACGAAGCCGGTGCTGCGCACTGGCCTGCCGATCGCCGGCGTGACGACCGCGGCGGGCGATCCCGTTTTCTCCGGGCCGCCGCAGGTCCTCCTGCCGCCGGGACGGGACCGGTGGCGGGTCGAGGCCCGCCGGGCGCAGTCCGGTGCCGTGCTCGCGAGCGTCACCGCGACCGGCGACGCCTGGCACCCGGATGCCCTCTGGCGGAACGTGCCGCGCCCGCTGCTCGGCGAACTGGCGATCACCGTGACCCCGGGCCTGCGCCGCGCCGTCGTCCTCGCCGAGGGACTCGGCGTCACCGCCTACCCGATACCCCGCCTGACCAGCGCCGGCGGCCTCGAGCCTGCGGAAGCGGTGATCTCCCCGCCGCCGGGCATGACCGTATCCCCGGCCGCGGTCGCGTACGGGGAACAGGCACTGACCAGGGAGATCACCTGCGTCGCGGGCGCGGTCACCGCGCGACTGGCCGTCACGCCGCCGCACATCAGGCTGCGCATCGATCCCGAACCGGGCAGCGGCGGCGCCGCCACCCCCTGGCACCACGCCGGCCCGCTGCGGCTGACCGGCGACGACCTGTGGCGCGGCGGCGCGCTCCGCATCGACCTGCCCGGAGTCGCCGTGCCGCCGCGGGTCACGATCACCGCGGGGAACGGCGGCGGGGCGGCAGCGGGACCGCTCCAGGTCCTTGACCCGACCGGGGACGGCCGGTACCCGTTGCGCCGCCTCCTGGACACGGTGACCGCGCACGGTCACGCCGAGCTCACGATCGCCGTCGGCGGCGCCGCCGTGACGATCGCCACCGTATCCGGGACAAGTCACGGCAACGACCCGTGGGCGATGGCTTAATGCGGCATCCTGGCAGCGTTGATGTCATCGCCACCGCCGAGAACCTGAGCCTGACCTACCGTCGTTACCTGCGGTCGCTGCTGCCCGTCCGGGACCCAGGGCTCGCGCGGGCGCTGCGTGACGCGATCGACGGCAGCCCGATGCTGACCAAGGGGCCGGTGCTGGAGGCCACGCCGCCGTACCAGACGGGCGCCAGCCTGTGTGACCTGATCGCCGGCGGCGTCCTGCCCGGCGGGTTCGCCCGGCTGGGCGGCCCCGCGCTGCCCCTTGACCGGCCGCTGTACGCGCACCAGGAGCAGGCGATCAGGAAGGCCGCGGCCGGCCGCAACCTGGTCGTCGCGACCGGAACGGGCTCGGGCAAGACGGAGAGTTTCCTGCTCCCGATCCTGTCCGGGCTGGTCGCGGAGCGCGACGCGCGGACGCTCGGCCCGGGCGTCCGCGCTCTTCTGCTGTACCCGATGAACGCCCTCGCCAACGACCAGGTGCGCCGCCTGCGCGAGGTGCTGGCGAACACGCCGGACATCACGTTCGGCCGGTACACCGGCGAAACGCCGGAGCGGCCCGCCGAAGGGGCTTCCCTCTTCGAAGCGCTCAACCCGGGTGAGACCCGGCTGCCGAACGAGCTCCTGTCCCGCGCCGAGATGCGCGAGAGCCCGCCGCACCTGCTGCTCACTAACTACGCGATGCTCGAGTACCTGCTGCTCCGCCCGGCGGACATGGACCTCTTCGAAGGCGCGCACGGCGGCCACTGGCGGTTCGTGGTGCTCGACGAGGCCCACGTCTACGACGGGGCGAAGGCCGAGGAGGTCGGCATGCTGCTGCGCCGCCTCAAGTACCGGACCTCCCGTCCGGAACGGAGGCGGCTTTCCGCGGACGGTCCCGCCTCGCTTCAGGTGATCGCGACGAGCGCGACGGTGGGCGACAGCCCCGAGGCGGTCATGGACTTCGCCGCGAAGCTGTTCGACGCGCCGTTCGAGTGGGCCCCGGATGACCAGGCCCGCCAGGACCTGGTGCGGGCCGCACGGGTCGCGGTGCCCGTCGGCCCGGTCGCGGACGTCCCCGGCCTGGCACCGGAGGACGCCGCGGGCCTCGGCCGGGTCCGCGCACTGCTCGCGGCGGGTCCGCTGCCCTTCGCGGACCTGGCCCGCGCCGCGGCGGTCTCCGGGCGGCGACTGGCGGAACTGGTGACGCTCGGCGCCGCGACCGCGAACGCGGCCGGGACGCCCGTGCTGTCCGCCCGGTACCACCTGTTCGCCCGGGCCACGGAGGGCGCGTTCACCTGCCTGACGGCCGGGCCGGCCGCCGAAGCACGGGCCGCCGAAGCACGGGCCGCCGGGGCGCGGGTCGGGCCGCACGTGGCGCTGGCCAGGCGGGAGGTGTGCCCGGAGTGCTCGGCGGCGGTGTTCGAGTTCGGCTGCTGCAAGCGCTGCGGCGCGGTCTACCTCACCGGGACCGTCGACCGGGACCGCGCCGGGGAGTACTTCACCTCCCGCGTCGCGCGCGGTGACCGCCGCAGTTGGCTCCTCCTCGGCGATGGCCCGCTCCCGGCGGGCGGTGAACCGGGAACGGCGGCCACCGGGCCGGGGGCCGTGGACGAGGACGACGCGGCGTTCGAGGAAGCCGCCGAGAACGACGCCAAGGACGCCCTGCTGTGCGGCAAGTGCGGGGCGCTGCACGCCGCCACCGCGGCGGGCGCCGGCGCTGACCGCGGCACGGGGCCGTGCGGGTGCCCCGCCGCGTACCTGCGCGCCGTCCGGCGGCTGCCGGGCCGGTCGGGCACGCCGCGCGGCTGCGCGTCGTGCGGCGCGCGCGGCGCCGGCATGATCCGCCTATTCGAGAGCGGCAACGACGCGTCTGCCGCCGTGCTCGCGACCGCCCTCTACCAGGCGCTGCCCGCCGACGAGGAGTCCGCCGGGCGGCCGGGCGGCGGCCGCAAGCTCCTCGCGTTCAGCGACAGCAGGCAGGCCGCCGCGTTCTTCGCCCCCTACCTGGAGTCCAGCCACGCGCTGGTGCAGCAGCGCCGGTTGATCCTCGACGGGCTGGCCCGGGCGACCGCGTCCGAACCGGCGTGCTCGCCGGACGACCTGATCGAGGCGGTGGCCGCCGAGGCGGCGGCGGCCGGGGTGTTCGGGCGGCGGGATTCCCGGCAGGCGCGCCGGCGGGAGACCGCGCGCTGGGTGCTGCGCGAACTGATCGCGCTTGACGAACGGCAGTCCCTGGAAGGCCTCGGCCTGCTCCGCGTTGCCCTGGACGTCGACCCGGCGTGGCGTCTGCCGGCGCCGCTGCTCGCGCTCGGGCTCACCGCGGACGAGTGCTGGCTGCTGCTGTCCGAACTGGCGCGGACCCTGCGGCTGCAGGGAGCGCTGTCCATGCCGGACGAAGTCGACCCGGCCGACGAGATGTTCGACCCGCGCCGCGGCCCGATCTACGTGCGCGTCGACGGAGCTGAAGCGAAACTCAAGGTGCTGAGCTGGCTCCCCACCCGCGGCACCAACCGGCGCCTCGACTACCTGCGCCGGGTGCTCACCGCGCCCGGCGTCGCGAACGGCGACGCCCGTGAGGTTCTCGCGGGCTGCTGGCGGGCGCTGACCGGGGTGCGCGACGGGTGGCTCACCGGGCTGGCGCTGCCCAGGATCGGGCAGGCGTACCAGGTCGACCACACCTGGCTGACCCTCGCGCCGGGCGGCGGCGCGCTGTACCAGTGCGACGTGTGCCGCCGCCGGGCCGCGGCGAGCCTGCGCGGGGTCTGCCCGACGCTGCGCTGCGGCGGCCGGCTGGCCCCGGTGGCCGGCTCCGCTGCCGAGGACGAGCACTACCGGATGCTGTACCAGCGGACCGCGCCGGTTTCGCTGACCGCCCGCGAGCACACCGCCCAGTGGACCGGGCTCGAAGCTGCCGATATCCAGCAGCGCTTCCTGGCCGGCGAGGTCAACGTGCTGTCCTGCTCGACGACGTTCGAGCTCGGCGTGGACGTGGGCGCGCTCAATGCCGTGCTGCTGCGCAACATGCCGCCGACCACGGCGAGCTACATCCAGCGGGCGGGCCGGGCCGGGCGCCGCGCCGGGGCGCCCGCGCTCGTGCTCACCTACGCGCAGCGCCGCTCCCACGACCTGTCCCGCTACGCCTCGCCGGAGACGATGCTGACCGGCCAGGTCCGCGCCCCGTACGTGCCGCTCGGCAACCCGCGGATCGACCGGCGGCACGCGCACTCGGTAGCGCTCGCGGCGTTCTTCCGCGACGCCAAGGACAGCGCCGGCCAGGAGTGGAAGACCGCGGGCGATTTCTTTCTCGGCGGAGAACCAGGGACGGGCGACGGGGCCGTCGCCGGCCGCCCGGCCCGCGGGGGCTCGCCCTCGCAGCGAGTGCGCGGCTTCCTGACGCCGCTGCCGGACGACGTCGACGCCGCGCTGCGCGCGGTGCTCCCGAAGTCCGTGCAGCAGCGGATCGGCCTGGACTCCGGCGCGTGGGTGGACGAGCTCGACGCGCTGCTGACGGCCGTGCGGGCAGAACTCGTCCACGATGTCGCCACGTTCGAGGAGCGGCGCAGGGACGCTTTCGAGTCCCGGCGCAGCGACCTGGCTGCCCGGTTCGAGCGTTCCATCAACACGATCACCCGGCGGTCGCTGATCGGGTTCCTCGCCAACCGCAACATCCTGCCCAAGTACGGGTTCCCCGTGGACACGGTCGAACTGCGCACCGCGCACTGCGACTCGCAGGTGGGAGCGCGGCTGGAGCTGACCAGGGACCTGTCGGTGGCCATCCACGAGTACGCGCCGGGCGCCGAACTGGTCGCGGGAGGCGTCCTGTGGCGCAGCGCCGGGATCTACCGGCTGCCCGGCCGGGAACTGATCACCCGCTCCTACACGGTGTGCCGCGGCTGCCAGCACTACCGTGAGGGCGGCGACGACCTGGTGCCCGCGTGCACGGCCTGCGGGCGGCCGGCGGACGGGCCGGTGCGGGAGTACTGCGTGCCGGAGTTCGGGTTCGTCGCCGACCCCCGCACGGCGAAGCCGGGCACCGCCCCGCCGCAGCGCTTCTGGAACGGCGCCGTGCACGTGGTGTCCCTCGGCGCGGAACTGGCGGAGAGAAGATGGCGTTCCCCGGGCGGCGCGGTTGCCTGGTGCCACAGCGGTACCCGCGGTCGTCTCGTCTCCCTGTCCGAGGGACCGGGTGGCGCCGGCTTCCTCATCTGCGACTGGTGCGGCTGGGGCGGCCCCAACCACGGCCGCGCTCCCAAGGGGCACGTGAACCCGCTGCGCGGTAAGCCGTGCGCCGGCCCGCTGCGCTGGCGGTCCCTCGCGCACACCTACGAGACCGACATCCTGCGGGTGCAACTCGACGCTCCCGGTCTGGGCGGGCCAGGACCGGGCGGTGCCGCCGGCCACGGGGACGGCGACTCCGGGGCCGGCGAACGGGCCCGGTGGCACTCGCTGCTCTACGCGCTGCTCGAAGGCTGCGCCGAGGGCCTGGAGATCAGCCGCGGCGACATCGACGGCGTGGTCCACGCCGGCGTCGACGGGCGTAGCGGCCTGGTGCTGTTCGACACGGTGCCCGGCGGCGCCGGCAGCGCGGCGCGGATCGCCTCGTCCCTCGACACGGCGGTCGACGTCGCGCTCCGCCGGGTCGGCGCGTGCGACTGCGGGCTTGAGACGTCCTGTTACGGTTGCCTGCGGACGCCGGGCAACGAGCGCTACCATGAGGATCTGTCCCGTGGCGCGGCCCTGGCGATCCTCCAGGCCCTGGCTGGCCTGCGAGCCGACGAACCGTGAGCGGGCTCACGGTTGGCGGCTGGCGCCACGGTCCCGGTTAAGCGCCCTGTTCTGTCGGTACCGGCTGGAATAATCCCCTCATGACCAACGCAAGACGCGAAGAGGCGCCCGCTACGGGCGTCGAAGCCTTCGGTCTCGACGCGTTCACCGCGGACGACCGGCTGCGCCTGTTCCACTTCGCGGCGGCCGAGAAGCGGCACGAGTACCTGTGGCTGCTGCGCGCCTTCGACCGGGCCCGCGCCAACTACCGGGTGCTGCTGTACGCGTCCGACGCCCAGGCCGCGCTCGCCGCCATGGCGGAAGAACAGCCCGGCGCGCAGGCCGCGGACGTCGAGTCGCTGCTTGAGTCCCTCGCCGAGTGGCAGGTCCTCGACCGCTCCTACGACGGCACCCGCGCCGCGAACCTGGCCGAGTACCGCAACCGGCACTACGTCTACCAGTTCACCCAGGCGGGCTACCGCGCTTACCGCGCGGTCGAGGAGGTCCTGTCCGCCAGCATTGACGACGCTCAGCTGTCCCGGCTCGTCTTCCCGGACATCCTGGCCGACCTCAGCGCCCTCGCGGAGGCGGCCAGGAGCGGCGACGCGCCCGAGGTGTACCGGAAGCTGTCCCGCCTCGACGGGGTGCTCGCGGACATGGCGCAGCGCGCCGCCCGGTTCTACCTGATGCTCGGCGACCTGGCCAGGACCAACGACACCCGGCCCGAGGTGTTCCTCGCGCACAAGGACGCCCTGCTCGCTCACATGCGCGAGTTCCACTCCGAGCTCAGCAGGTACGCGCCGCTGCTCGCCGACGCGGTCGAGGCGGTCAACGCGCAGGGGCCTGACCGGGTGGCGGCCCTCGCCGCCGAGGCCGACGACAGCCTGTTCCGCTCGCCGCAGGAACGGGTGCGGGAGTGGCGGCACCGCTGGGGCGGCCTCGTGCAGTGGTTCGGCGCCCCCCAGGGCGGCGGACAGCGCGTCAGCGAGGCCGACCGGCTGCAGGACGCCACCATGACCGCCATCGCCAACGTCACCGCCCTGCTCCGGCGCGTCACGGAGTCGAGACGAGGCGGCGTCAGCCGCGAAAGCCAGTTGCGCCACCTGGCCCAGTGGTTCGCGAACCTGCCGGGAGACGACGACGCGCACGCGCTGTACCAGGCCGTATTCGGGCTCGGCGGGCCACGTCACGTCGCCGTCGGGTACGAGGACCCCGAGTTGATCCCCGGCCGGCAGTCCTGGTGGGAGGCCGAGCCGGTGAAACTCGCGCGGACCCTGGTGCGCGCCGGCCGGGTGGCCGGCCTGCAGGGGCCGGGCCGGATCCAGCGGGACGACGCGGCGCGGGACCGGCTGCGCGCCGAGCAGCTCAAGGCCACCGCCGCGCGCCGCGCGGCGTCCGCGCAACTCGCGAGCGACGGCGTGTACGAGCGCGTGCTCGACGAACCGGAGACGCAAGCGCTGCTCAGCCTGCTCGACATCGCGCTCGCCGCACGGGTGCCGGTCAGCCGCGGCGTGACCGCGGCCGGCGGCCCGGGTCCGGTGGCGAACGGTTCCGCCGACGGCGTGCGCCTCACGCTGCGGCCCCGGCCGGGGGTGACAACGGTGCGGACCGTCCGCGGCAGGCTTCACCTCGACGGCCTGGCCATCGAGGTCACCAGCGCGGCCGCCGGGCCGGACGCGGCGCCCGGGGGGCAGGCATGAGGGTCGCCGAGAACGTCAGCGCCCTCGATCTCGGCGAGTACCAGCAGGCCGTCCGCCAGGTGCTCCGCTACCCGCTGATCACCGCCGCGTACCCGGACAAGGCGGCGCTGCCGCTCGTCCGCAAGTGGGCGCCGCAGCTTCGCGGGGACCTGGCGGAAACCCTCGGGTACACGCTCGTCAGCAACGGCGACACGATCAGGCTGCGCCGCGTTCAGGACACGCTCGACCCGACGAGGCCGGCGTACACCCGGGCGAAGAAGCCCTTCGACCGGCGCCGCTACGCCTACCTGGTGCTCGCGCTGTCCGCGCTCGGCCGTTCCGGCAGCCAGATCGCCCTGTCCGAACTCGCCGACGCGGTGGCCGCCGACGCCGGGCGCATCGACGGGCTCGGCATGGACACCGAGCGGAAGGCCGACCGCGACGCGTTCGTCGACGCGGTCGCCTGGCTGGAGGCGCGCGGCGCGCTGCGCATGGCGGACGGCAGCGCCGCCGACTGGGTCAACGACCCGGAACGGGCCGAGGCGCTCTACGACATCGACCGAGACGTCGTGGGGGCGGTTTACGCCCCCAGCCGGGTGCTGCAGCACCTGGACACGGTGTCCGGGCTCCTCGGCGACGCGGCCAGCGCCGGCCCCGTACAGGGCGTCAACGCCGAGCGGCGCCGGGCCGGGCGCCGAGCCCGCCGCCTCGTGCTGGAGAACCCGGTCGTCTACTACACGGACGTGGACGAGAACCTGCGCGGCCTGCTGCGGTCGCCCGCACTCGCGGAGGACCTGGAAAGGCTCACGGGCCTGCCCCTGGAACGCCGCGCCGAGGGCGTCGCCCTGATCAACACCGCCGGCCGGCTCACCGACGTCACGTTCCCCGGCACCGGCACGGTCGCCCAGGCCGCGCTGCTGCTGTGCGCCAGGATCGCCGGCTACCTGGAGCGCAACCGCGGCCGCGTCGAGCACCTGCCCGCGGCGACCGCGGCCGAGCGCCTCGCCGAGGCGAGCGCCCGCATCGACGCCGCCCTCCCCGCCCGCACCGGTGCCGCCGCGCTGCTGGCGGACACGGTGCTGGCGGACACCGTGCTGGCGGACACCGTGCTCACGGCAGACACCGTGCTGCTGGCCGCACCCGGCACCCCGGGCCCGCGCGAAGGGGCACCCGGGCTGCCCGCCGGGGCGGACCCGGGGGAGGGGGCACCCGCCGAAGCCGCCTACCCGTTCCTGAGCGAGTCGTGGCTGCGGGCGGAACTGAAGAAACTGGTGGACGAGTTCGGCAGCGGCATGTCCGAGCGCCAGGTCGCCGACCTGGCCGGCCTGCTCGACGATGCCCTCGACCTGCTCGCCAGCGTCGGCTTCGTCGCCCGCACCAGCGGCGGCGCCCTGATCCTCCCGCTGCTCGCCCGCTACCGCGGCGTCACGGCCCAGCTCAAGGAAAAAATACATTGACCAGGTACGAGCCCACCAGGGCCGGCATCATCAACATGTGGGACTACCGGGACGAGGAGTTCTCCTTCGCCGACGGCTGGCTCGTGCTGCGCGGCCCGAACGGATCCGGCAAGACCAAGGCCCTTGAGGTGCTGTTCCCCTTCGTGCTCGACGGCCGGATCGACCCTAAGCGGCTCAACCCGTTCGCCGCCGAGGACCGGACGATGAAGTCCAACCTGCTCTACCGGGGCATGGACAACGCGGTCGGGTACGTCTGGCTGGAGTTCCGCCACCGGGACACCGGGGAAGCGGTCACGGTCGGCATCGGCCTGCACGCCCAGCGGCACCGTGACACGCCGCTCCGCTGGCATTTCGTCACCAAGGGCAGGGTCGGCGAGGACTTCTCCCTCATCACCGACGACGACCGCCCGATGACGAAGAAGCAACTGGCCGAGGAGATCGGCGAGGCGGGCATCTACGCCTCGCCGACCGAGTACCTGGCGGCGATCGACGCTGCGCTGTTCCGCCTCGGCGCCGAGCGCTACGAGCAACTGCTCACCCTCATCCTGACCCTGCGACGGCCGCAACTCGCCAAGAACCTCGACCCGGTCAAGCTGTCGGACACGCTCAGCGACGGCCTGCGTCCCATCGACGACGATCTCATCAGCGAGGCTGCCCGCAGCTTTGACGACATGGAGGCGGTCGCCCGCACGCTGGAGGGCCTGGTCGCCGCCGACGAGGCGGCCAGTGCGTTCCTCGCCAGCTACACCACGTACCTGCGCACGCATTCCCGTGCCGCGGCCGACGCGCTGACCCGCCGCCGGGACGCGACGCAGGTCCAGCGGGCAGCCGTCCAGGCGGGCGAGGAAGCCGAACTGGCCGCGCAGGCGGCACAGCGGGAGGCCGAGGACCGGCGCGAGCAGGCCGAGACCGCCGTCGCCGGGCTGCGCGGACGGATCGAGCAGCTCAAGGCGAGCAGCGCGTATGCGGCCGTCGAGCAGATGGGCGACCTGGAACGCCTGGTCCGCACCTGCGCGCAGAACGCGGACGAGGCGCGGGCCGAACTGGGGCGCCGCCAGGAGGCGACCGCCCGCGCCCGCTCCGACTCCGAGCGCGCGGGCGTGGTGCTCGCCGACCTCG
>DAHWEX010000382.1 GCA_027326205.1 Actinomycetota bacterium | reverse complement strand
ACCGAGCACGAGTTGGACGTGCTGGTGTTCGCGACCGGCTTCGACGCCGTCGACGGCAACTACCGGTCGATGGATCTGCGCGGGCGCGGCGGCCAGCACATCGACGAGCACTGGGACGAGGCCCCGACAAGCTACCTGGGCGTCACCACTGCCGGGTTCCCCAACATGTTCATGATCCTCGGCCCGAACGGACCGTTCACCAACCTGCCGCCGAGCATCGAGGCCCAGGTCGAGTTCATCACCGACCTGATTCGCGAGGCCGAACGCAAGGGCGGTACGGTCGTCGAGGCGGCCGCCGAGGCGGAGGACGACTGGACGGCGACCTGCAATGAGATCGCCCACATGACGCTCTTCCCGAAGGCGGAGACCTGGATCTTCGGTGCGAACATCCCGGGAAAGAAGAAGGCTGTCATGTTCTTCATGGGCGGTCTGGCCAGCTACCGTGCTGTCCTCGGGGACGTCCAGTCCGCCGACTTCAAGGGCTTCCGCTTCACCAAGGCCGCGAACTCGGTTCTGGCCTGACCGCCGGCGGTGGGGATTGGTGCCGCCGCCTCGCGCTGGACCGTCCTGCCTGCCAGCGCGAACCCGCCCGCAGCCGACGCGCAGGCCGCCCCTGCCGCGCCGAGGACATACGGCGCGCCGCGCAGCCGTCCCGGCCGCCAGGGGATCAGCCCGGACGCCGCGGCTGCCGCCAGGAGGATCTGAGGTGCCGCGGCGCAAAGCGCCCGGTCGGCGTTGCCTGTCCCCCGATGATCGCGATCCTCATGTGTCCTCCGCCCGGTGCCCGGCCGGGAATCCGGTGCCGCGCCGGGTGCTAGGACCAGATGTATTCCTCGGCGATCGCACCGTCGACCCACCTGGCGACGGTGACCATGCGGCCTCCGCCTTCGAACTCCCCGACCACGCACGTCCACTCCCCGGAGCCGAACCTGATCGGGTGGGACGTGATCTGCGGCGGCGTGCCCCCCGCTGAGTCGACGTAGGCCTTCATGGCCTCGATGTGCTCCCCGATCCCGTGGGTCGGGGCCTGGCCCTTCCAGTCCACCAGCACGTCGCCGGTGTGGTGGCGGGCGAACACGCCGTTCCAGTCGGCGTTGTTCCATCCGGTGAAGTCGAGATCGTCCATACCCTTGAGGTTGGCTGCGACCTGGTCCTCTGCCATGAGTGGCCTCTTTCTTAGGCGAGGGTGCGAACTTCTGCCGGGCCGGTGGCCGGTACTGCCCACCGGGGACGGATCGCCTCCGCGTCGATGTCGATGGCGACGTCCCTGCCCGCAAGCAGGCCGTCGGCCTCTTTGAGCAGTTCGGACCCGGCTCTCGATGACCTGCTCCGGCCGCGGCAGGCGGAATTACCGGTGCAGTACCCCGTAAGCCGACCGAGAAACAGGCCCCCGCACCGGCCATCTCGGCGCGATCACAATCTGGGACACGTCAGGTGCGGCATCCGTCCGTCCGTCCGTCCGCCTGTCATGCGGGCACTTCCCCTGCTGGCTGTGTGATGGTGATTCCGAGGTCGGGCGGCGCCGGAGATCAGCCGAGATTGCGCCACCGCCGGCGCAGCGCGAACGCGGCCGCCTTGGGCTGGCGGTCGCGGGTGAAGGCGCCCTTCTTGTTGCCGTCGACCCGCATGATCCCGGACACGGTGGCGAAGTCCGCGAAGTTCCACATCTGCTCGCCGACGACCGCGTCGAAACGGTCGAACACGCGATGGTTCATGGCGAGGTAGTCGACCTGGTACTCCTCGGTCCACGGCGTCGCCACGACCGAGTGCAAACCCGGGTAGGTATCCGCGCCGTACTCGGTGATGATGATCGGTTTGCCTTCGCTCGCCCAGCCGCGCAGCTCGTCCTCCCACGCCATCTCGGCGGCGCCGAGATCCCCGGTGTTCACGTACCAGCCGTAGTAGCGGTTGAGCATGAGCACGTCGCCGAACTTCGAGACGCGGCACTTTCCGTACGGGGCGAGCATGACGTTGACGAACCCGACGGGCCGGGTCGGGTCGAGTTGCCTGGCCAGCGGGAACAGCGGTTCGAAGTAGGCCTCGGCGGCCGCGGTGTCGGACTCGGGCTCGTTGGCGATGGACCATATCACCACGCTGGGGTGGTTCTTGTCGCGGGCGATCAGTTCGCGGATCGCCTGCGCGTGCACCTCCCGGGTCGCGTCGTTGATGGTGTCCGGGGAGAAGGTCGTGTACCCCTGCCCGCCGAAGATCCCGCCGCCGATGCCCATGTTCAGCCCGACCGCTGGGGTCTCGTCGATCAGCACGATGCCCTGCCGGTCGGCGTAATCCAGCACGTCCTCGGAGTAGGGGTAATGGGACGTGCGGAATGAGTTCGCGCCGATCCATTTCAGCAATTCGAAGTCATGGACAAGATGCGCGTCGTTGTGCCCCTTCCCGATCACCGGCAGATCCTCGTGCTTGCCGAAGCCGGTGAAGTAGAAGGGTTCTCCGTTGATGAGGAACCGGATTCCGTCCACCCGTACCGTCCGGATCCCGACGCTTTGGTGATAGCTGTCAACAAGTCCGCCCGCCCGGTCGGCCAGTTGCACCTCCAGGTCGTACAGGTACCCGTCGCCCGGCGCCCAGCGGTGCGCGTTCGGCACGGTGAGGGTGCCGCTGGCGCCGCTGCCGGCCGCGACTTCGCTGCCGTCGGCGTCGCGCAGGACGACGTGCACCGCGGCCTCCTCGGCGTCCGCGGCGGCGGTGGCGTAGTCCACGGTGCCGGCCGCCGCGTCCAGTCCGGTGACGACGGTGATGTCGGTCAGGTGCGGCCGCGGCGTGGCGTACAACCACACGGTGCGGTGGATCCCGGCGTAGTTGAAGAAGTCGTGCCAGTACCGCTGCCGCTTGCCGTCCGGGGTCTGTTCGATGACGCCGGGCGGGATGGACTGGAAGCTGAGCGTGTTGTTGACCGCGACCGTGATCCGGGCCGGCTCGCCGGGGGCAAGATGGGCGCTGACGTCAGCCTCGAACGGGGTGTAGCCGCCCTCATGCGAGACGACCTCGGCGTCGTTGACCCAGACCGTGGCGCGGTGGGTCGCGGACTCGAAATGCACGACGATGCGCGCTCCGGCCCAGCCACGGGGAACCCGGACCGTGGTCTGGTACCAGACGTCGCCGACGTAATCCCGCACCGCGGAATCGGCCGCGATGTCGTTGAAACTGGCCGGGACGGCCATCTCGCCGGCACCGGGCAACGGACGGCTGAACCAGGACGAGGCGCGCCCCTCGGCGTCGGGGTCCAGCGCGAACCGCCACAGCCCGTTGAGCGACTTGCGCTCCCGCGTGGCGCTGTCCTGCGGACGGAGCACGGCGTTCCTCCTCGATGAGACGGTACGGTTCCAAATGTGGCAGTGCCCGGGCCCTATGACAATCGGGCAGCGAGACCCGGGCCCGGGATTCGTCCGGCGCCGCGCCGACCGGGCGCGATACCGTCCAGCACGGCGATTTCGCCGGGACTGGCCTGGCTGGTGCGCGAGGTGTCCCAGGACATGGGTTCGACTATCATTTTCCTTTCAGACGGGTCGAAGCGATTCGAAGTCATGCGCAGGACGGAGTAGGCAGAACTTGATGGCAGTGTGCCGCCATGAGTGCTCCTGGCTCTCCCGCCTGACGGGCTGCCGCCACGCGGGCAGGGGCCGGTTCTTGTCTTCGTGCCCCGCGCCGGCTGACGCTCTCGCGCGCGCCGACCCGCTGCTGAGCAGCCTCGGTGACCGGGCAGTCGCCGCCGCCAGACGGGTCGCGTGACCGGGATGTCCGGACGTGCGCCCAGGGGTATGCCGTGACGTCTGCCAATGCGGGCAGGCACGCCTGGGTGGACGCGACGGCGGGGGTGGCAGGCGATATGCTGCTCGCCGCGTTGGTCGATGCCGGCGCTCCCCTGGCTATGGTGCTGACCGCCGTGAACGCCGTGGCGCCGGAGCCGATCGAGATAGTCTCTGCCCAGGTCCGGCGTGGCGGGTTGCGCGCCACTAAGGTAGACGTCAGGCCGGTGCCGCAGGAGCAGGCGCATCGCGGCTGGCGTGAGATCCAGGCCTTGCTCGAGCATGCTGATCTCAGCGTGCAGGTGCGGGACCGGGCTCAGAGCGTGTTTCTGCGGCTGGCCGAGGCCGAGGCGCGGGTGCACGGGATTCCGGCCAGTGACGTGCAGTTCCACGAGGCCGGAAGCTGGGACTCGATCGCGGACGTGGTTGGTGTCTGCGCGGCGCTTGACTGCCTGGGGGTGACCTCGATGTCATGCAGCGCCGTTGCGCTGGGCTCGGGTCGGGTGCGGGTTGCTCATGGCGAGCTTCCGCTGCCCACCCCGGCGGTGCTGGAGCTGTCGCCGGGGTGGCGGGTGCTCTGCGGCGGAGAGGGTGAACTGGCTACTCCGACTGGTATGGCGCTGCTTACCGCCTTGTCCGGCGAGTCCTGCGACCTGCCTGCCATGTCGGTGCACAGGGTCGGCGTGGGGGCGGGCACCAGGGATGTGCCTGGGCGTCCGAACGTCGTCCGCGTCGTCCTGGGTGACCGCGCTGATCTTCCCGCGGAACCGGATGGCTCGCAGGTCATGTCGGTGCTGGAGACCAATGTCGATGACATGGACCCGCGGCTGTGGCCCACGGTGCTGGCTTCGCTGCTGGAGGCCGGCGCCGCTGACGCGTGGCTCGTCCCGGTCGTGATGAAGAAGGGGCGGCCCGCTCACACGCTGGCGGTGCTCACCCCGGTCGGCAACCGTGACGCCCTCCGGGGGCTGATCTTCGAGCTGACGAGCACGATCGGGGTGCGTGAAGTCGCCGTCAGCAGGGTCGCGCTTGGCCGGACGTGGGTGCCGGTGCTGGTCACGGGTGACCGGGTCCGGATCAAGGTGGCTCATCGTGGCGGCGAGGTCGTCCATGCGACACCGGAGTTCGACGATGTCGCGGAGATCGCCGCGGCGCGTTCCATTCCGGTCCGGCAGGTGCTCGAGGAGGCCATCGCCGCTGCGCAGCGCGAGGGTCTCGTCCCGGGCAGCCGGGTCCCTGGAACGTAGCCGGCTGGCATCGCGAGTCCGGCGGCCGGGTGCCCGGCGATGGCGGCTGCCCCGTCGTCCGGTTGCCGCCTCGATTTCGGCTAGGCCGGCGCGGCGATCTGGGCGGCAAGGTGCCCGGCACCGTAACCGTTGTCGATGTTGACCACGGCTACGCCGGGGGCACACGAGTTGAGCATGGTCAGCAGGGGGGCCAGGCCGTGCAGCGCCGCGCCGTAGCCGACCGATGTGGGCACCGCGATCACCGGCGCGGAGACCAGGCCGGCGACCAAGCCGGGCAGGGCGCCGTCCATCCCCGCGACCACGATAATGACACGGGCTGACCTCAACTGATCGAGCCGGGCCAGGATGCGTTGCAGCCCGGCGATGCCGACGTCGACGATGAGATCGGCGGCGCGGCCGAGGTACTGGGCGGTCAGCTGCGCTTAGCGGGCGACGGCTAGGTCGTATGTGCCGGCGTCGACGACGAGGACCCCGCCGCCGCGCGGAGCCGGCGGCTCGGGTGGCCACGCGAGCACGCGCGCGTCTTCGTCGTAGCGAGCCTCCGGCAACACCAGCAGGATCCCCTTGGCATGCGCGGGACCCGCCCGGGTAAACAGGGTCGGCGTGCCGGATGCCTTGACGGCACGAGCGGCCGCGGTCACCTGCGCGGGCGTCTTCCCCTCGCAGTACACCGCCTCGGGGTACCCGCGGCGGCGCGCCCGGTCGTGGTCCAGTTCGATGAATTCGGCCATGGCCTCGCCGGGTCGCCAGTGCTCAGTCATGTGATCCCAGCACGGTCAGGGTGAACGCGCCCGACTGGATCCCGCGCACATCGATCGCGGCGAACCGGAAGCCGGCCGCCGTTACGGCCACGTGGATCTGCTCCCGCACCGGGGCGGAGACCGCCCGCACGAGGTCGCCGACGGGGAGCTCGATGCGCGCCACCTCACCATGGTGACGGACGCGCAGTTCGGCGAAGCCCAGGCCCCGCAGAGCCTTCTCGGCCGCCTCGATCTGACCGAGCTTGGCCGCGGAAACCTCCTGGAAGTGCGGGATACGGGACGCCAGGCACGGGGCGGCGGGCGTGTCGGCGCTAGGCAGCTGCAAAGCCCTGGCGATGGCACGCACCGTGGCCTTGCCGATCCCCGCCTCGGCCAGGGGTCGCAGCACCTTGTGGCTGGCTGCCGCGCGGGAGCCGGGCCGGTCGGGACGCAGCGCATCGTCGGCATTCTCGCCGTAGGCCACGGCCTTCAGGCTGTAGGCCCCCGCCACTTCGTCTGCTATCCGGGTGAACAGCTCGTTCTTGCAGTGGAAGCAGCGATCGGGCCCGTTGGCCCGGTAAGCCGGGTTGTCCGCTTCCCTGGTCTGCACCTCGATGAGCCGGGCGCCGATGAACGCGGCGACCTGATGTGCCGCGAGGCGTTCATCCGATCCGAGACTGGGCGAGACGCCGAGGATGGCGATGACATGGTCCGCCCCGAGTGCTCGCACGGCCAGGGCAAGCAGGACCGAGGAGTCGACTCCCCCGGAGAACGCCACGCCGAGCGGGGCTGCCGTTGTGAGCAAGGAGGCTACCTTGCCGGCGGCCGCTGAAAGCTCGCCGGCAAGGCGCTGATCCGCCGGGCTGGTCATCTGGATCCCCTCAGCTGCGTTCTCGCGTGCTAGGTGACCATTGTGCCGCACGCCGCCGCCCTCGACGAGTTCGGACCGCGGCTCTACCGGGTCTGGAACGACCACGAGGACGAGCTCTCCCAGATCCTCGCCGGCCACTTCACCAAGCACCTGGCGCCGTTCGCCCCGTACGCGCACTAGGCGGCTGGGCGGCTGGTGTCTTTCGCGTGGCGGTCCCCCGGTTTGGCGCTGAGCTCAAGGAGACTGGTCAGGTGACGTTAACGTCGGCCCGGCTCTCGCAGGCGGTATAGGTCCTCGCCGGCGTCTGGCACGACAAGGGTGCCCGGATCGGCCGCCCACGCGGCAGGGTCCACCTCCGCCGGGTCGAGGTAGTCGAGGTTGATCGCCCGGGTGAGGTCCTCGGGGATGCCCGTGGCCAGGGTGACCGTCACCCGGTCGCGTTCGCCGCTGGCCTCATCCCAGGTTCCGGCGCCGCGCAGGTGCGTGGAGTGGGCGAGGTCGCCCCAGTGAAAGTCCTTGAAGCGGTCCCACTGCTTGACGAAGTAGTCCCGGCAGTGGTACCCGATCTGCTCGATCGCCGGATGGGTGGTGGCGACCTCGCGGATGTGCGGGGCGTACAGCACGACCTGGCCACCGTCGGCCACGACGGGCTCTACCTTGTAGAAGCCCTTGGCGCCGGTCCACATGTCGTCGTACCTGGGCGGGATCAGCGACAGGACCCGGCGCACCGGGGCATCGAGGTAGCGGATGTGCGTCTGGGCCGACACCTCCGCCGCGGCCGCCCAGGCCGCTGACGGATCGGCGAACGTCATGGCGTGCAGGTCCTGCGTGCCGGGCTTGGTTACCATGCACAGCGCGAGCCGCCGCCCGGGGACCATCGAGGCGGCCTCGTCGATGAGCGCGCGGACGGGGGTGATCCCGCGGGTCCCGATGATCTTCGCGCTGGTGATCAGCGCGCCCAGCCAGTGGGACAGGTCGATGAGCTCGCGGCCTGAGACACCGGGGAACAGGTACTTGTTGCCGCCGGAGAAGCCCACCACCTCGTGCGGGAACACCGGGCCGGCGATGAGCGTGACGTCGTGCTCGACCACGGCGCGGTTGATCCGCACGTGGGCGGCGTGGTGCAGCATGCCGTCGGACAGCTCGGCGATCCGGCCGGCACCGATGATCCCGACCTCGGCGAAAGCGGAATGGTCCCACCAGGCGTGATTCAGCACGGCCATCGACGGGTAGCGGGCGGCCAGGGCGCCGGCCTGGTAACCGAGATGAGCGGCCAGCGCCTGCTCGCTCATCGCGGCGTGAGTGCCGAGCGCCACGAGCACCGTGAGGCGGCTGACGCGCCCGTGTAGCGCCTGGTGGATCGCCGAGGCTAGCAGCGGCATCGGGCAGCTGCGGCTGCCGTCTGGCACCAGCACGCACACGCTGCGCCCCTCCAGGTCCGCCGCGGCGAGCTGGTCGTGCACGAACGCGCGGATTTCGTCTTCGGCGAGAACGCCGTTCGGCCCGCCGATCTGTGCTACTCCGGTAGGCACCGGAGTCGTCGTTCGCACCATGCCGTATCCCATGTTTCGCTAGTAGCGTTTTCCGGCCAGCCGGGGTTGTCTCGGCAAACAGGTACGTTCACGATAGGACAGTGACTGCCGACCAGCCAGAGCAGGTCCTGCACCCCGACCGGTTGCTGCCCGCCGAGCCGGCCGAGCGCGGGATCGCGCGGCGGCTGTATGACGCGGTGCGGGACCTGCCGGTGATCTCGCCGCACGGGCACGTCGATCCGCGGCTGCTGCTCGATGACGAGCCGTTCCCCGACCCGGCCACGCTGTTCGTGACGCCGGATCACTACGTGACCCGGCTGCTGCACGCCGACGGCGTCGCGTTGGACGCTCTCGGCATCGGGCAGGGCCGGCTTTCCGAGCAGCAGTCGCGATCCGCGTGGCGGCTGCTGTGCGAGCGCTGGGAGCTGTTCCGGGGCACGCCGGTGCGGTTCTGGCTCGAGGCGGAACTGGCCGAGATCTTCGGCGTCACGATGCGCCCGTCGAAGGAGACGGCCGACGCTATCTACGACCAGGTGGCTGGGTGCCTCGGGCAGGATGCCTACCGCCCGCGGGCGCTGTTCGGCCGCTTCCGCATTCAGGTCCTGGCAACCACCGACGACCCCTGCTCCGACCTGGCGGCCCACGCCGCGCTTGCCGCCGATCCGGCGTGGACGCGACGGGTGATCCCCACGTTCCGCCCCGACCGGTACCTCGAGGCCGCGCAGCTGGGGTGGGGAGACGCGGTCGCCCGACTGGGTGAGGCGGCGGAGACTGACACCGGTGATTACGCCGGTTTCGTGCGCGCGCTTGAGGACCGCCGCCGGTACTTCGTTGCCCACGGCGCGGTCTCGGCCGACCATAGCCACGCCGACGTGCGGACTGACCCGCTCGAGGCCGCTGAGGCGGCGCGGATCTACCGCTCGGCGCTCGCCGGTGAGGCCACCGCCGGGGAGGCGGTGGCGTTCCGGCGGCACATGCTGTCCGAGATGGCCCGGATGTCGTGCGACGACGGCCTGGTCATGACCCTGCATCCCGGGGTGCGCCGGAACCATCACCGGCCCACCTACGAGCGGTTCGGACCAGACACCGGCCATGACATCCCGATCCGGGCCGAGTTCACCGATGCGCTGCGTCCCCTACTCGAGCGCTTCGGCACGTATCCAGGGTTCCACCTGGTCGCCTTCACCGCCGATGAGACGGTCTGGTCACGCGAACTCGCGCCGCTGGCCGGGTTCTACCCCGCCGTGTACGTCGGGGTGCCGTGGTGGTTCCTGGACGCTCCCGACGCCATCCGGCGCTTTTTCGCCGCGGTGACCGAGACGGCCGGCTTTACCCGGACATCGGGCTTCGTCGATGACACCAGGGCGTTCTGCTCGATTCCCGCCCGCCATGACATGTCCCGCCGCATCAACGCGGGCGTCCTCGCGCGGCTGGTCACCCAGCACCGGCTGGACGAGGACGAGGCCGTCGAGACCGCGATCGACCTCGTCGCTACCCGGCCAGCCGCGGTGTTCAAGCTGTGAGCCCTTCGCGACTGTCCCGGACGTCGGGGCAGGGTCGCGCCGCCGCCCCCGTGCGGCTCGTCCACCTCGGGCTCGGTAACTTCTTCCGCGCCCACCAGTGCTGGTACACCGAGCATGCCGCAGACGCCGCCGACTGGGGATTCGCGGCGTTCACCGGGTCCCGCGACAACCCCCTGGTCGGCGAGCTCAACGAGCAGCAGGGACTGTACACGCTCGTATCCCGCGCCGCTGACGCAGACCGGTTCGAAGTGCTGAGCAGCCTCTCGCGGGTTCACGCCGCTTCCGAGCATGACGCATGGCTGCGCTACTTCCAGGCACCCGAGCTGGCCGCGGTCACGATCACGGTGACTGAGGCCGGATACCTCCGCGGTCCCGGCGGCGGCCTCGACATCGGCCGGCCTCAGGTCCAGGCCGACATCGAGACACTACGCAAGAACCCCACTGGGCTCGTGGCCACCGCTCCCGCGCGCCTGGTCGCCGGCCTCGCGGCCCGGCGGCAGGCCGACGCAGGCCCGCTCGCGCTCGTGCCCTGCGACAACACGCCCGGCAACGGCACGCTGGCCGGGCGGGTCGTCCGGGACCTTGCCCGGCTCGTCGACCCCGGCCTGGCCGCGTGGCTGGAGGACTCGGTGGCCGTGGTGTCGACCATGGTGGACCGGATCACGCCGCACGCGACACCGGAAGACGTCGCCGTCGTGCTCACGTCCACCGGGTTCGATGACCGTTGCCCGGTCGTCAGCGAGCCATTTCATGAGTGGGTGCTCAGTGGCGCCTTCCCCGCCGGACGGCCGCACTGGCATGATGCGGGCGCGACGTTCACCAGCGACGTGCTGCCGTATGAGCACCGCAAGCTGTGGCTGCTCAACGGCGCGCACTCGCTGCTGGCCTACGCCGGGTCCATCAGGGGACATAAGACCGTAGCCCGGGCGGTATCCGACCAGGCCTGCCGTTCCTGGCTGGAAGAGTGGTGGGCGGTAGCGGCACCGCACCTGAACCAGCCAGCAGCAGAGGTCGCCGCCTACCGGGCAGCGCTGCTGGACCGTTTCGCTAACCCGCGAATGCATGACCGGCTGGACCGGATCGCCGCCGACGGCTCGCAAAAGCTCCCGATCCGCATCCTGCCCGTCCTGCGCGCAGAACGGGCGGCGGGACGCGTGCCCGCCGGCGCCACCCGGGTGCTCGCGGCCTGGGTCTGTCACCTGCGCGGTCTCGGCGCGGCCGTGAGCGACGTACGAGCCGAGGAGGTGGTCTCGCTGGCTCAGGGCCCGCTCAGCGCCGCGGTGCCGCGTATCCTCGCCGCGCTGGACCCAGAGCTCGGCGCCGATGCCGACGTCGTGACGATCATCGTCGACCAGAGCAAGGAACTCTCCCGGCAGCGGAGGTGCCATGAGCCCGAATGATCAGCGCCCGGCCGCCTGGCCACCGGGTACCGCGGTGAAATACCGGCAGGCCGGCCCCCGGATGCCCCAGAGGCGGTACCAGCAACCCGCCACCAGGCACCTCGTCATCACGAAGGTAGCCTGACGCCGCGCGTGTCAGCGCTAACACGCAAGGATGCCCGTTGGCACCACGCCCGGCTGGCCCGCACGCAGGGGACGAGGTTAGTCCAGCGACTTGATGACGTGCCGCCCTCGTGGCCGTGCGTCTCCCGGCAGCGGCTTCGATGGTTCGTCGCCGACGATCACGGAGCCGCCGCGTCCCCAGGCGATATAGCGCCAGGACAGGTTGATCAGCGTGGAGATCCGGTTCCGGTTCCCCAGCAGGTACATCAGGTGCAGGCCCAGCCAGGCGAGCCAAGCCGCCGTCCCGGTGATCTGGGCCGCTGGCCTGGACAGCTGCACCACCGCCGACCGGCGGCCGATCGTCGCCAAGGTCCCCTTGTCGTGGTACCGGAACGGCTCGGTCTGCTCGCCGCGCAGCAGCCGGATGATCTGCTCAGCGGCGTGCCTGCCCTCCTGGATCGCGGGTTGCGCGAGCTGTGGTGCCGGGTGCTCGACGTCGAGCGCGATGTCGCCGACCGCGAAGATCGCCTCGCCGCCTCGGACGCGCAGGTCCGGCCCGACCAGGATCCGGCCGCCCATGCCCTGCGGGAGGTTCCAGCCGGTGACCGCCTGTGGCACGGCCACGCCAGCCGTCCACACGGTCAGGTCGCTGGGCATGGACTGCCCGTCGCCAAGCACGACCGAGTCCGGCCGCACCTCACGGATCCGGGTGTTCAGCCTTATGTCGACGCCGCGCGCGACCAGTTGCTTCCGGGTGTACTGGCGCAGCTTCGGTTGGAAGGGCATCAGCAGCGCGGGCGCCATCTCGACCAGCCGGACGTGCACCCGGGACGGGTCCACATCGGGAAACGTGGCGCGCATCATGTCCCTGCGCAGCTCACCCAGCGTCCCCGCCAGCTCGACGCCGGTGGGGCCGCCGCCGACCACCGTGATGGCGAACTCGTGGCGGCCTTCCGGATCCGCGCTAAGCTGCTCGAAGCCGTTCATGATGTGGTCGCGGAGCACGATCGCGTCAACGCGGGTGTAGAGGCCGAATGTGTTCTCCGCCGCCCCCGGCACCCCGAAGTAGCTGGCCGAGACCCCGGTGGCGATGATCAGGTAGTTGTAGCCGAGCTCGCGCCCGTCGGCGAGCTTCACCCGCCGGGCCCGCGCGTCGATCGCGGCGAGGTCGCCCCGGATGTAGCGGGTTTGCCGCCGCGCGGCGAAACTCCCGACGGGGTAGGCGACATCGGCGGGGTTCAGCCCGCCCGTTGCGACCTGGTACAACAGCGGTTGAAACGTGCTGTAGAGGTTGCGGTCAATCATTGTGACCTGGACGGGCGCCTTGCGCAGCGCGTCCGCGGCGTACGTGCCGGCAAAGCCTGCGCCGACGATGATCACATGGGGTGCTTGGGTCATCTCGCCGTCTCTGCCCTCTCGTCTCTGTGTGCGGTTTCCCCTGGCGAAAGGGAGCCCTCCGCCCCACCGTTTGCTGCCGTCGGGGCCGATGACGAGGGCGCCGTAACCGTCGAGCGGTTCGATCAGGGCCAGGTCCGGCTCGCCGGCGACTGCCGCAGCTGTGGCCAGCGCGTCGGCGAGGCCGAGCCTTTCACGTTCAAGGACCTAGTCGCAGGTGACCGAGGGGCCGGTCACGCTCCGGGTCGTGCTTGCCGGGGCCGGGCGGCCCTTGGCTGCGCGGCCCTTGGCCGGGCGGGGGAAGACATCATGCGAACATGATCACCATAAACGTTCTGTGGACCCTGGGATATACCGTAGCGCGGGTTATGAGGGTCCGCACGACAACCTGCTGCCCTGCGGGCACCACTGACAGCTTCCGTTTCGCAGGCCTTGCCATGGCCGTACGGCCGGACCGGCCCGGGTTATCGAGGTTCAGGGATCTCGACGGTGACCTCCGCGCCGCCTTCCGGCCGGTTGGCCACCCGGGCCTGCCCCCCGTGCACGCCGCTGATCAGCTCGACGATCGACAGGCCGAGGCCGGAGCCGCCGTCGGCTGGACCGCGTGCGGTGTCGGCCCGGCTAAACCGCTCGAACGCGTGCGGCAGGAAGTCCTCGGGGAACCCGGGCCCGTCATCCTGCACGCACAGGGCCACCCGGCCGGCGAAGCCCGCGGCGGTGACGCGTATGACGCCCGCCGTCCGCCCCTGGCCGGTGCGGCAGCCGTACCGCAGCGCGTTGTCGACCAGGTTGGCCACCACCTGCCGGACCAGGTCCTGGTCCCATGTCGCGGTGAGGTCGTCCGGCTGCACGTCGACCAGCAGCCGCACATGCCGTTCCGCGGCGCGGGTGGCGAACCCGGCGACGGCCGCCTCCAGGACGGCGCGGACCGCGACGCGTTCCGGGTGCAGGAACCGCTCGTTCTGTTCGCGGGCCAGGAGGAGCAGTCCCTCGGTCAGGCGGACCAGCCGCTCGGTTTCCTCCGCCGCGGCGGAAACCGCGGCGATCAGTTCCTCGCGTGTACGGCTCGGCTTGCCGGCAAGTTCCAGCTCCGTCCGCAGGATCGACAGCGGCGTGCGCAGCTCGTGGCCCGCGTTCGCGACGAACGTCCGTTCCCGGGCGAACGCGGCCCCGACCCGGCCCAGCATCGCGTTGAGGGTCCGCGCGAGTGCCGCGATCTCGTCCCTGGTGGCCGGTACGTCGAGCACCGGGTCGCCGTCGTGCACCGTGGCGCTCGCGGCCTGCCGCCGCATCCGCTCCACCGGCCGCAACGCGGCCCCGGCCAGCAGCCAAGCCGCGATGGCGCCGCACACCACCAGGACCGGGCCGCCGAACAGGAAACCCGCCTCGACGTGGTCCACTGCCTGGTCGACCACGGCCATGGACTCGCTGACCACGCCTACCGCGTCGCCGGTGGCCGGCGGGAGGGCGAAGGCGAGCACGCGCACCGGGTCCGGAGCGTTCGTATGCGCGGTGGTCAGCCAGAGGGGTCTGCCGCGCGCGTCCGACACCTGACCGGGGGTCAGCAGCGGCGCGGTCCCGGTGTCGTCGACGTCGGCGGACGACTGGGCCGCCAGCGTTCCCTGCGCCGTGAAGAGCTGGGTGCCGCTCTGCAGCAGAGCCGAGACGGGCAGGCCCGAACCGGCGATACGCGGTTGTTCCCGCAGGGTGGCCAGCAGAGCGTGGCGGCGGCTCCACAGGCTGGCGTCGATCGTTGCCGTGAGATTGGCCCGGAGCAGTTGCACGAAGGCGAACCCGGTGCCGAGGAGCACGAGTGTCAGGCCGATGGCCGCGATCAGCGCGAGGCGGACCCGTAGCGGCATGGCGCCCCCTCACTCCGGTGCGCGGACATCATCCCTTGCCGCCGCGTGCGCCGCGGTGCGCGGGCGGTGCGTCGCCCGCTGCTTCCTGCCCAGCCTCTGGCCGGAGCCGGTAGCCGGCGCCCCGCACCGTCTCCAGGTCCGCACGGCCGAACGGCCGGTCGATCTTGCGGCGCAGGTACCCGACGTACTGGTCGACGACGTTGGAGGCGGCTTCGTAGCCGAAATCCCACACGTGCTCCAGGATCCGGGAGCGGGTCAGCACCTCGCCCGGATGGCGCATGAACAGTTCGAGCAGCGAGAACTCGGTGGCCGACAGGCTCACCGGCTGGCCGGCCCGCGAGACCTGACGGGTCCTCGGGTCGAGCCGCAGCGCGCCGACCTGCAGCACCACCGGCCGCGCGACGGCGCCGCGGCGGATCAGGGCACGCAGCCGCGCAGAGAGCTCGACCAGGCTGAATGGCTTGGCCAGGTAGTCGTCGGCGCCCGCGTCGAGGCCGCGCACCCGGTCGGCGACGTCACCGCGGGCGGTCAGCATGATGACCGGCGCCCAGCGCTCGTGCTGCCGGAACTGGCGGCACACCTCGAACCCGTCGAGACCGGGCAGCATCACGTCGAGCACGATGGCGTCGTAGTCAACCTCCTTGCCGAGCCAGAGCGCATCCGTGCCGCTGGTGGCGATGTCGACCGAGTAGCCCTCCTCGCGCAGGCCGCGGCGCAGCAGTTCAGCCATGCGCGGCTCGTCCTCGGCTACCAGCAGACGCACCAATCCCCACCTCCTGGCGCCGCAACCGGCTGGCTGGGCCCCAGCATATAGGCGCGCTCACCGCGTGACCGAATGCCACCGCAGATGTGAGAGCTCACATCTGCCGTCCATCATCACCACACGATCACCTGGCCATAGTGGGTCTATCGGCGACTCAGATCGAGGGAGGTCACGTGGCCCGGGTACTGGAACGGCAGTGGAACAAGCGGGTTTCCGGCTGGCACTCGCACGTCACGTCGGCGCCCGCGTTCGAGAAGGTGCTGGCGACCCTGCTGGATGCGGCTCAGCCATCTCCTTCGGACGTGTGCGTCGACCTTGGCGCCGGGACGGGCTTCGTCGCGCTCGCCCTCGCCCCGCGGGTTACCTCGGTGCTGGCCGTCGACATCGCCCCGGCGATGGCCGAGGATCTCAGCCGGCGGGCGCGGGAAGCGGGGCTGCGCAACCTCAGCACCGAGGTCTGTGACCTCAACGAGTTGCGGCTGCCCGAGGCCAGCGCCGACCTGATCGTTTCCAGCTACGCACTGCACCACCTCCTCAACCCCGACAAGCGGGCGCTGGTGGCCCGGACCGCGCGATGGCTTCGCCCCGGCGGCAGGCTGGTGATCGCCGACATGATGTTCGGCTCCGGCTGGAGCGACCGGGACCGGGCCATCCTGCGCCAGAAGGTCGCGGCGCTGGCCGCCAAGGGGCCAGGCGGATGGTGGCGCATCGCCAAGAACCTCGGCCGTTACGGGCTGGGCGTCGGGCAGGAGCATCCGGTGCCGCCCGAGGTGTGGGCCCGGATGCTGCGGGACGCCGGCTTCATCGACGTGGAGTTCGCGCCGATCGTCGCGGAAGCCGGGCTCATCTCCGGGATCCGCCCCGGTGCCGCCGCAGGCGAACGTCCCGGGCGCGCGGCCGTCTGACCAGCGTCCCCTTAATCCCTCAGAGCAGAGCGAACAGAGCGAAGAGGTACCTTGTGTCGTTTTCGTCGTGGAGTCGGCGGCTGGTGACCGCGCCGTTCGGAAAGCCGGGGGGAGCAGCAGGCGGCAGGCGCCGGGGCAGAGGGCCCGCGGTGCTGGCCGCGATCGGCGTGGCGATCGCGGCGGTGGCGGGCATCGTGTTCGCGGTCGGCCCGGGCAAGGCCGTCCAGCGGACGACTGCCCAGCAGTCCGTCACCGGTTCGGGCGGCGCCGGAGCCGGGTCGGGGAGCACGGGTCCGGCGGCGCCGCTCCGTGTGGTGTCGGTCACTCCATCCGCCGGGTCGAGCGCGGTCAACGGCGCCGATCCGGTCCAGGTGGTGTTCTCCGCCCCGCTCGCCAGCGATTCGCCCATGCCCGCTCTTTCCCCGGCGGTACCAGGGACCTGGCGCCGTGCCGGCACGGCCGCGGTGTTCACCCCCCAGGACGGGTTCCCGGCCGGCACCAGCGTCACCGTCACGGTCCCCGCCGGCGCGTCGGGCGTGCGGTCCGCCGCGGGTGCGAGCGCCGGCGGCCTGCTGCCGGCGCCGGTAACGCGGTCCTTCACCACGGGCTCGTTCTCCACGCTCCGGCTGCAGCAACTCCTGGCCCAACTCGGCTACCTGCCGCTTTCCTGGACGCCTGCGGGCAGCGCGATCGCCGCGTCCGACGCGAGGGCGCAGGTCGCGGCCGCCTACGCCCCGCCGGCGGGAACGTTCACCTGGCAGCGCGGTTATCCCTCCACCCTGGACACGCTGTGGCAGCAGGGCGCTGGCAACATGCTCGATACCGGCGCGATCCGGGCGTTCGAGTTCCAGAACGGCCTCACCATGGACGGCGTGGCCGGGCCGAAGGTGTGGCAGGCCCTGCTGCAGGACGTCGCGGCCGGCAAGCGCAACACCGCCGGCTACACCTACGCGCTCGCCAGCAAGGCCAGTCCAGAAACGCTGACCATCTGGCATGACGGGCAGCAGGTGCTGCAGAGCCTGGCCAACACCGGCATCGCCGCCTCCCCGACCGCGGTCGGCACCTTCCCGGTCTACGAGCGGCTGCCGTTCCAGGTCATGAAAGGCAGCAACCCCAATGGCACCCGCTACGCCGACCCCGTCCAGAACGTGTCGTACTTCAACGGCGGGGACGCGGTGCACTACATCGCCCGCGCCTCGTACGGCTGGCCGCAAAGCCTCGGCTGCGTCGAACTGCCGCTGTCGCAGTCCGCGGTCGCCTACCGGTACCTCACCTACGGCAGCCTCGTCACCGTCGTGGCGTAGCGGGGCGGCACGGGCACAACTGACGGCCTGACAGAACGGCCGCGCATCGATGAACACTCCAGACACCATCACCCGCAGGAGCACAGTGACCGACATACTGGAACCGAGCCAGCCCACCGAGGCCGTACGGCTGCTGCCGGCATCAGGCGCGATGCCGGAAGATCCCGCCGTCAGCCAGGCCCTGGCCCGGACGGGGCCGTCCGCGCTGTCCCGGCCCGAGGTCGAGAACATCGATCGCCTCCTGCCTTACCTGTCCTATGCCGACGGCCAGCTTCTGATCGGCGGGATCCCCACGGCAGACCTGTGGGACGGAGGCCGCCCCATGCTGCTCTACGTGCCGGAACGGGCGGTAGACAACTACCGGAGCATCCACGCGGCGTTCGCGCGCTACTTCGACGTCTCCGTCTGCTGTGCGATCAAGACGTGCTACCTGCCCGGGATGCTTTCGGCCCTGCGCGCCGCGGGCGCGGGCGCCGAGATCGCGAGCGACCTGGAATGGCGCATCGCACGCCGGGTGGGGTTCCCGCCGGAGCGGACCGTGGCCAACGGCGTCGGCCGGTCGGCGCAGCACCTGGAACGCCTGCTCGGCGAGGAGGCGACGCTGATCGGCATCGACGGTGAGGAAGACCTAGAGCGCAGCGAGTGGCACGCGCGGCGTCTCGGCGTGAAGCCGAAGATCATGATCCGGGTGAACCCGCTGCCGCCCGACGCGTTCTTCTCGGAGCGATCGAAGCTCGGCACCGAATGGGACGCGGCGTACGGGCTGCTGGAGCGGGCAGCCAGTTCGCCCCATCTCGACCTGCGCGGCCTGCACGCGCACCAGTTGGTCCGCTGCTCCAATCCTGAGCAGTTCGCCCGGCTGGCGGGACAGATGGGCGAGCTTGCGAGCTCCTTCGCCACGGCAGGCGGGACCCGCCTGGACATCATCGACCTCGGCGGCGGTCTCGAGTCACGTTTCCTGCTCGAGCGGGACGGCTATCCGATCGAGGCCTTCGCCGCCGCCGCCCGTGACGCTCTCGCGGGCGTCCCGGACGGCTTCCACCTGCTGCTCGAACCCGGCCGGTTCATCTTCAGCGATGCCGCGGTGGTGCTGACCGGGGTGCGGGGTACCAGGCGCAAGGCCGACGCTGACTGGCTGATCGCCGACGTCGGCTGCAATGTCCTGCCGCCCACCTCCGATCGCGCGTACCCACCGCTGCCGCTGCACCTGGCGGCCGGGCAGAACTGGCAGCGCTGCCACGTCGCCGACTCCACTCCGCAGCCGTCGCGCCTGTACCTGGACGCGCTGCTGCCGGACGACGCGCCCGGGCACGGCCTGGCCCTGATCGGCTGCGGGGCCTACACAGCGGTCCGGGCATCGCTGTGGGGCACAGACCTGCCGGACATCGCGGTGCTGCGCGATGGCCGGGCGGAGGTCGTCTTCGACCGGTCCGGCCAGGATGCCGCCATGCGACACCTTTACGGCCTCGACCTCGAGGGCATCGGGTGACCGCGACGGCACCGGGTGACCGCGACGGCACCGGGAACGGAAGGTATCGGTCTGCGGTGATGACCAGCGAGAAGGCGGCCGGCGAGAACTCGTCGGCCGCCATGGGCGGGACGGTGCGGGTAGGGGACATCACCGTGCGCCGGCTCGGTTACGGTGCCATGCGGCTGACCGGGCCGGGCATCTGGGGTGACCCGCCGGACCGCGCGGAGGCGAAACGGGTCCTGCGGCGCGCGGCCGGGCTTGGCGTCGACTTCTTCGATACCGCGGACTCCTACGGCCCCTACGTCGCCGAGGAACTGATCCGCGAGGCGCTGCA
>DAHWEX010000352.1 GCA_027326205.1 Actinomycetota bacterium | reverse complement strand
TGAAGGGAGCGGCGGCGATTACCAGGTACCCGTCGTTCGCGGGGACCACGACGACCCGCAGTGCCGAGGGCATGTCGAACGGGGCACCCTGCAACAGGAGCGCCCCGCCGCCGCCCGCGAGCGCCCGCGCCTCGGCGAGGGGCACGATCGGCACCAGCCGGTCCGCGTCGGCGGACACGTCGAAGACCCTGCCGTCGGGCCGGAGCACCTGAATGGTGATGTCTCCGGCGAGCACGGGGTCGGGCAGCCGGCCGCTGTTGAACAGCGACGCGACCTCGTCCGCGCCCGACCGGGCGGCGTCGTCGACCGAGCGGGTGAGCGACACCCGCAGGGCATTGAAGAGCAGCAGGTCGATGGCGATGAACGCGGCGGTCAGCCCGATGGCCGCGATGATCGTCACCCGCGCCCGCAGTCCCCGCCGCCGCCACCAGCGCAGCAGCAGCGGGCCGAGCCCGAACCGCAGCCACCAGCGCCCAGCGGAACGGACGGGTCCGGCGGCGTCACCCCCCACTGTGCTGGCCGCCACTGTGCTGGCCGCCACTGTGCTGGCCGCCGTCGGCCATCAGCAGGTAGCCGGCCCCGCGCACCGTCTGCACGGACTTCCGGCCGAAGGGCGCGTCGATCTTCCGGCGCAGGTACCCGATGTAGACCTCGACGACGTTGAGGTCGGCGATCTCATCCGGGTCATCCCAGACGTGCGCCAGCAGCTCGGCCTTGGACACCACGGTGCCGCTGTGCCGCATCAGGTACTCAAGCAGCGAGAACTCCCGGGCGGTCAGCTCCACCGGAGCCGGCCCGCGCCGCACCACCCGGGACGCCGGGTCGAGGGAGAGGTCGCCGGCCCGCAGCACGGCCGGGCGGGGCACCGTGCCGCGCCGCAGCAGCGCCCGCAGCCGCGCGGCGAGCACCACGTAGGAGAACGGCTTGGTCAGGTAGTCGTCCGCCCCGAGGTCGAGCCCGTCGGCCTGGTCGTACTCCCCGTCCTTGGCCGACAGGAAGAGCACGGGCACCCAGTTCTCCTGCGCACGCAGCCGCTCGCAGACCTTGTAGCCGGACATGCCGGGCAGCATGATGTCGAGCACGATCCCGTCGTACCCGCCCTCCCGTGCCATGTGCAGCCCGCTGACCCCGTCGTACGCGAGGTCGACCGCGAACCCCGACGCCTCCAGGCCGCGCTTCACCGCGGCGGCCAGCCGCCGTTCGTCCTCCACCACCAGCACGCGCACCGCTCCAGTGTCGCCCACCGGCGGTACCGGGCGCACCGCTCTCTCAGCTAACCTTCAGGTACCCGTCCGGCACGGCCCCTGAGCGGCATGGCCCCTGAGCGGCACGCTCAGCGAGCCTTCAGCTCTCTCAGCCTGATCACAGCGGCCGTCAGCCACAGTGAGAACGTAACGGACGAAGCGAAGGCCCGAGGAACGGGTGAGGAACATGGCAGTCAAGCTAAGCAGGCGGGCCCGCTGGGCCGTGCCGGGAACCGCCGTCGCGGTCACCGCCGCGGTCGTCGCGGCACTCCAGATCCCGGCCGCGGAGGCGTCGCCGGCCCTTCCGGTCAAGACCCCCGCGCAGATCCTGGCCAGCCTCGGCAACGACCGGAAGGTCCCGCCGCTCACCGGCACCGTCGTCGAGACCGCGCGGCTCGGCCTGCCGAGCCTCCCGGCGCAGGCGACCAACCCGACGAGCCTGACGTCGCTGCTCACCGGGAGCCACACGGTGAAGGTGTACTGGCAGGACGCCACCCACTACCGGCTGGCCATCCCGCAGCCGCAGGCGGAGACGGACGTCATCGCCAACGGCGGCACGACGTGGCTCTGGGAGTCCGTGAACGACTCGGTGACGGAGTTCCTCCCGTCGGCGCAGGCGGCGGCCAAGCCCGCGGCTCCCGCGCCCATCCAGACGCCGCTCACCCCGCAGCAGGCCGCGAATCAGATCCTGGCGAAGGTCGGCAAGACGACCGTGGTCTCCGCGCAGGCCAACGTGATGGTGGCCGGCGAGGCGTCGTACCAGCTTGTCCTGGCGCCGAAGGACCCGCACTCGCTCATCGGCAAGATCGTGATCGCGACCGACGGCCGGTACGGCGTCCCGCTCCGCGTCCAGCTGTACGCGAAGGGGGCGGCGTCGCCCTCCTTCCAGGTCGGCTACACGGCCCTGCAGTGGGTCACCCCCGCCCCGTCCAACTTCAGCTTCACCGCGCCGCACGGCGCCTCCGTCGACGTGGTGCACCTCGGCAAGGGCGGGACCAAGCCCGCGGCCGGCACCAGCGGAACCAGCGGCACCAGCGGCTTCGG
>DAHWEX010000310.1 GCA_027326205.1 Actinomycetota bacterium | reverse complement strand
TGCAGAAATCTCCTGCCCTGGTCCGCTCATTCTTCCTGGATCCAGACCTAGCATACATTGCGGCTTAGATGAAGAAAGGTACCGGAATGTCTACAAATCTAATTCCTGATTAGTAGGTAGGCCGTGATTGCGGCTTGGGCGGCCCGGCGCTGAAGGGTGTTTGGATCTCATGCCGCGTGTTCCAGGCCAGCGGTCGGCGTATGTGGCCCGGTGCGGTCATGCCTGGTAACGTTTTCAGGTATGCAGGGACTTGCAGCCTCGGTCGTGCTGATCGCGATCTTGCTCGGCGTGCTGCTCGTGATTACCTTCGACGCGTTCTGCCTGGTGCATCTCGCGGCAGCCGATCGCGTCCGTCTCCCGGCCAAGTTGGCGTGGGCGGTTGCCATCGTGTGCATTAGCCCTTTGGGTGGTGTCGCTTACCTGCTCTCTCAGTCCCGGCGCCGGCCGAGGCGATCGCCGGGCCCGCCCGCGCCCGTGCCGCGTTAGCTTTGGTGCCGGACTGGCCTATCCGGTTCGGGGATCCAGGGCCGGCCCTGGAAGGCGCTGGTGAGGGCTTCGACGACGGCGGCTTGCTGAAGTTCCGCGAGTTCGAGGCGACCCGGCCGCCAGGTCCGCGACCTGCGACTGACGCCCGGAAAGCTGCTCCCGCAGCACCGCGACCTCCGCGTCCCGCTCCGCCGGCAGTTCCCGCAGCCGCGCGTTCACAGCGCGAAGCCCCGCGGCATCATCGGGGACAGCGGCGACCTCGGGCACGAGCCGCACTACACCACCACTCCGCCACGCGCCCTCGGCGGCTAATGACGCCGGCCAGCGCTCGGCGCCGGGGGGTATCGGTTGCCGGCTGAAAGCCGGGATTCTTCATCCGGGCTCATGCGGGCTCATCCGGGCTCCTGCGGCAGCCTGCCTGCCTTCGCCCCGGCCGCGCGGGCGGTGCACTCGCCCGCGCGGCCCCTGTTGGTCCTGGTAAACAGCCGGTCCCGGTCGACCGGGTCAGCTGGCTGCGGTCTTCGCCGCGCTGGTGACCGTGATGCCGTCCGCGAACTTCACGAGCTGCGCGGTGGTGAGGCCGACCGACGCGGGGAGCTGGATGAGGACCTTGTGCCCCTTGCCGTCGGGGTAGATCAGCCACTCGTACCGCGTCTTCGCGCTCCCGCTGTCGGCGAGCCCGAGCTGACCCTGCCTCCCGTTGACGGTGACCGCCGTCACCGCCTCGTTTTCCGGCAGCTGAGACAGGCCCTGGAGCATGACCGCGATCCGCCCCGCGTAGCTGCCCGGCTGGCTGACGGGAACCTTTCGCTGAGCGGCGGCCGCAGTCGCAGGCCCGGCACCGCCCGCCGCCACGGACGCCGCGGCGGACGCGCCGGGCGGCGCGACCACGAACGAGTAGGCGTCGGAAGAGACAACGTGCCAGCCCGCGGGCACGACAGCGACCTTGAAGCCGGCCGGCTGGGCGCCCACGTACGCGGCGAGCCGGATCGCCGAGGCCTGCGAGACCGTGGTGCCGCCCGCGGCGAGCGGTGCGCTTTTACCGGGTTGTGTGGACTGTGTGGACTGGCCGGCGGCCACCGTCGTGGTGGCCGCCACGCCGACCACCACGACGGCCGCACCCGCGACGCCCGCGAGCCGGCGGTGCCGCCGCCGGCT
>DAHWEX010000302.1 GCA_027326205.1 Actinomycetota bacterium | reverse complement strand
GACGGCGCCCGGTGCACGGCGGGATCGCGGGGTTGTGCCTGCATGAGCAGGAAGCTGCTCGGGCCGGGCCTGCGGTGCCGAGTCCAGGCACCGGGCGTAGTGTGGACTCAGGAAATCAGCCAACGACACGCTGGACGGGTGGAGTTGTGGCTGCAGGGCCGTCGGCATCACGTAAGCGCCGCCCACATGCCCCCGATGCACCCTTAGTGGTTAGCTCTGGAAGTTCGTCAGGGGTGGTCAGGCGGCCATCGCGAGTCCGGATTGCTGCATGGTGTCCTGTTCCTCGTGCTCGCTGATGCGGCGGATCAGGCCGGCGAGGTCGTCGGCGGTGTACTTCCAGCTGAATGGCCTGGCGGTCTGGTTGTAGCGGGCGATGAAGGCGAGCAGGGTTTCGGATAGTGCTTCCAGGCTGGGGAAGTCGTTCGGGGAGACGACTTTCTTCTGGATAACGGAGAAGAAGATTTCCACCTGGTTCAGCCATGACGCGTGCACCGGGGTGTGGATCATGACCGCGTTCGGGTGCGCCTTGCGGAGCCGCTCGACGGCTTTCTTCCCGCGGTGGTCCGATCCGTTGTCCACGACGACGAACACCCGCGGCGCGTCCCGGTACTCCGGCCGGGCCATGACCTGGCCGACGAGGCCCATGAACGGGACGATTCCCGTGGTCCCCGGGGTAGAGGCGAACACCTTCCCGGTGCGGACGTCAAGGCCGGCGAGCAAGGCGAGCGCGCCGTGCCGCTCGTACTCGTGCTCCACCCGGACGGGCCTGCCCGGCGCGGCAGGCAGCGTCGCGTGGATCCGGCTTCGGGCCTGGATCGAGGGCTTGGCGTCGAAGGACAGGACCCGGTCGCCCGGGCCGAGCGGCTTCCCCTGGTAGAACCCCTGGTACAGGTCGAGGATCACGGTGGCCTTCGCCTCGAAGTCCGGGTCACGGGGGAAGATCCACGACTGGTACCGCCACGGGCGCACCGGGTTCTCCGCGAGGATCCGCAAGACCGACGACGCCGACACCGGGCCGCTGACCAGGCCCTGCGCGACAAGCTCGGCCGCGAGCTCCGGCCCGGTCCACCGCGACAGCGGCACCCCGGTGTCCGCGGGCAGCTGGCAGGCCAGCGCCACCACCGCCGCCCGGTCCGCCTCGGGAATCAGCCGGGGCCGCCCTGACCTGGGAAGGTCCTTCAGCCCGTCCATGCGCAGCTCCGCGAACCGGCCCCGCCACTTGCGCACCGTACCCTCATCGACCCGCAGGTCAGCGGCGATCCGGGCATTCGGGCGGCCCCGGGCCGCGGCCAGCACGATCTGTGCCCGCAGCCGGTCCCGCCAGCACGTCTTCGCGCCCCGCACCCTCTTCTTCAGCGCCCCGCGCTCCGACGCGGTCAGCGTGACCGCCACCGCGGAAAGCGGCATCATGCCTCCCGGCAGGCAAATTACAGCCATGTAATTCAGTTCCGGGCACCTGATCCTAGCCAGTGCCCGCGCCGGCGGGCGGCATGATGGGCACATGCCCGCCATCCCGGAATCCACCCGCAGCTCCATCACCCTGCGGATCCTGCTCCACGCCAAAGAGCACTGGCCCCAGCTGGAGAACCCGCAGGTCACCTGCCGCGGCGGCTTCGCCTACGCCACCGCCGCCCTGCCCGGCAACGACGAGCCGCAGCCGCTGTTCCGGCTCCGCTACGGCGGCTCCGCGCACTCCCTCGGCTTCGCCCTGTACTCCCACGCCACCGAGCGCTACGAAGACGCCGTCCTGCTCACCGGCAGCCCCACCGGGACCCCGCAGGAAGCACTCGACACCGCCTGCACCCTCTACCTCGCCGGCACCGGCGACGAACCCGCCTCCGGACCCCCGACGGACTTACGGGCCTAACCACTAAGCAAGCGCCGCCTGGCGCCGTCCGGTGAGCTCTCCCTGTCCCCGCGCAGCCTCCTAACGGCGGATCCCGGCCAGCGGGTCTTGTTCACGTCGCTCAACGGGGCCGCCGTCGTCGCTGCGGCCGACGGGTGCCCGCGGACCGTCGTCGCCTCGCTGCGGAACTGCGACGCCGCCGCGGACGTGCTGGCACGGTCGCTGGCCGACGGGATAGCCACGCGCGTGACCATCGTGGCGTGCGGCGAGCACTGGTCATCCGTCATCGCGGCAGAGCCTGGTCTCCGCCCGTCGGCGGAGGACTGGGTGGGCGCCGGACTGCTCGCCGGGCGCATCGCCGACCGGGGCTACCGCCTGTCGGCGGAGGCACGGGCCGCAGCGGCGGCAGCAGATGTCGGACTGATCGGGGACTGTGTCTCCGCCCGCGAACTGCGGGCGGCCGGATTCGCCGACGACGTGGAACTCGCCGTGCAGCTTGACGTGAGCAAGGCCGTCCCGGTCAGCGCGGGCCCGGCAGGCAGTCGGCGGACGTTCACGAGATGGTCGGCATGACGGCCAAGGCGCGCCGCACGCGACCGGACAGCGACCGCATCATAGCCGCCCAAGTCATGCGAGCGGTGGCATACGGCCTCGGGGCACCACTCCTGGGAAGTGTCCTTGCGGCGCGCCACACGTCGGCGATCACGTCTGGCCTTATTCTCGGCGAAGTCAGCATTAGCTCGATGCTATCGTCAATCATGGTCGGCAGGTATGCCGACCGGATCGGGCGAAAGATTAGCTATACACTGAGGGTTATTCACGGCGATCTTCGCCAACTCCGCGCTGACCGGGGCGTCGGCGCGGGCGAGGAGTCCTGCTGCTGGTGATAGTGGATCGTTACGAGGCCCCCGCGCCTCCGAACGATCCACTATCAGGCGGACGCTGAATAACCCTCACTACTTTACTGCAGCCTTGCCGTGGCAGGCGCCTTGGCGTCAAACGGTCATAACGACATCAGCGACCTCCAGCGTTGGTGGCACACCAGTTTTTTTAGAAAGGCAACTTCCATTTCGAGTTCACGATTTCGCCGCTCCAGTTCCCTTATCCGGCCCTTGTCGGGAATGCTCTCCGGAATCGGCTCGGGGCACCTCAACCGCCACGGCCAGACGATGACGGGCTTGACGACGGGTTGTTGGAACCGGTGGATCTCACCATGGACGACATCCTCGCCGCGCGCGACGAGGGGCGGCGGTGACCCCTACCTACGTGGTGGACTGTTCCCTCGTCATCAGCGCGCTGTCCGCCCGAAAAGAAGACGAGGTGCTACGCCAGCACCTGTCCGGGCCACGCACGCCGCACGCCCCGCACCATCTCGACGCCGAGGTCGCGTCAACGGTCCGGGGACTGGCCGCCGGGAAGAAGATCACCGATCACCGCGGCGAGCAGATGCTGGCCGACTACGCGCGCCTGCGGATCACCCGCCATCCCGTCTGGCCGTACCATCCCCGGATGTGGGAACTGCGGCACAACCTCGGCGCCTACGACGCCGCCTACATCGCACTCGCCGAAGCACTCGGCTGCGAACTGCTGACCGGCGACGTCAAGCTCAAGAACGCCGCCGGGCACCACGCGACCGTCATCGTCACCCGCTGACCGGGACCGCCCGCGATACGAGGGTGACCAGGGCCACGTTCATGAGGTATCGTTGGTATCCAAGATAGGCATTCAGGATATCCAAGTTACCTCAGGAGGTATCGGGATGGCGATGGTGAAGACGCCGGTCGAGATCGACTCCGAAGCCCTGGCCCTGGCCGCCGAGGTCCTGGGGACGAAGACGAAGAAGGACACGGTCAACGCCGCGCTCCGCGAGGTAGGGCAGCGCCTGGACCGGCTGCGCGCGCTGGCACGCCTGCGCGAGATGGCCGACCAGGGAGACTTCGACGAGTTCGTCGGGAACAAGGCCGCCTACCGCCGATGAGCCCGGCACTCTACCTGGCCGATACCTCCGGCCTGTTCCGCCTTCTGCGGGCCAAGACGGGAGAGGCCTGGGACGAGCAGCTAGCCGCGGGCGTCATCGCGACCTGCCCGGTAGTGGAGCTCGAGTTCCTGTACTCGGCACGCTCCCTGGCCGACCGCTTGGAGAAGCAGCGCCTGTTCCGGCGGCTGTTCAGCTGGGTGCCGGTGCCAGATGACGCCTACGAGCGCGCCAGCGAGATCCAGCAGCGCCTGACCGAGACAGGCCACCACCGCTCCGCCGGACCGGTGGACCTCCTCATCAGCGTGACCGCTGAACGTCACCGCCTCACGGTCCTCACCGACGACCGCGACTTCCTTACCGTGGCCGCGGTCACAGGGCAGCCGGTCCGCCTGGTCACCGGCACGAGCTGAGCATGGACCCGGCGTCGGTGTCCCGGAAGTCGTGCAGGCCGCACCGTCCAGCAGGATCCGCCGGTATTCCGTCACTTCCCCGCCCCCATGCTGAGATTGGTGTTCAGATTGGTACTGAGCTGTGTCCGGCGCGGCCGGGGGAAACCGCCGGCCGGCGGTGCGAACCACAGGTGGACCTGGCCGGTGCCGACCGAGTTCTCGTACTGGCTGTACTGGCGCCCGCGGGCGGTGCAGTCGCCCTCGCCGAGCGCGCCGATCATCATCAGGTAGTGGCCGAACCTGGCCTCGGGCTTGAACTGGTAGAAGTCCGGCATGGTCTTCAGGACCTGGGCATGATCGCCCTCGCAGAACCAGTTGGTTGATGCGGTCGAAGTCCGCCTTGACCGCCTCCTGGGTGCTCTTCACGGACGTAGAGCGCTGGCCAGAGTTGACCGAGAGCATTACCACCCTGCGCCGGCTGGACGGCGGTCCGCTCACGGCGGGCAGCGAGGTCCAGCTGAAGCAGCCTGCCTTTCCCCGGACCCGCTGGCGGGTCACCGAGATGCGGCCCGGCCGGTCCTTCGCCTGGGAATCGACATCCGGCGGGATGACCGCAGTCGGCGACCATATCGTGGAGCCTCAGGGCAACGGGTCCCTCATCACCCTCACGCTGCGCACGCACGGCCCGCTGTCTGGCCTGATATCGCTCCTGCTAGGCCGCCGCTCCCTGCGCTACATCACGATGGAACTGGACGGCTTCCGCCGCGCGGCCGAAGCTACGCGAGCCTAACGGCCCCGCACTTGCCGTCACCATTATTGAATGACGCACCAGGTTGAGATGCCCGCCGCCATCGCCCTGAGCGCCGCGCGGTGCTGACGGGAGCCGGCGACACCTCGCCAGCTAGATCCGGCGCGAGAGCGACATCGAAGCCGGGGGACGGCCTCTCCTATACCCGCACCGGGATGTACGGCATGTTCGCCATCCAGGAGAGCGTCCGGGAGGTGCGCGGCAAGGCCGCTGCCCAGGTCCACCGGGTGGACATCAGCGTGGTCCTGGGCAACGGCGGCATGTTCGGCGCCTGCGGCGGCTGGTCCTGGGCAGCCAGCCGGGCTAGCGGGCGCCGTCTTTGCGGGCGAGTGCGCTCGGCCACCAGACGGGCGGGCCGACGTCGGTGATCAGCGCGGGCACTAGCACCGAGCGCACGACCAGGGTATCGAGCAGCACGCCGAAGGCTACGATGAAGCCGACTTCCACCAGGGCGACCAGTGGCAGCACCATGAGCACCGAGAAGGTCGCGGCGAGGACGATGCCCGCTGAGGTGATGACGCCGCCGGTGGCGCGGACCGCGGAGACAGTGCCCTCCCGGGTTCCCCGGACCAGGGCCTCCTCCCTGATCCGGCTGACCAGGAAGATGTTGTAGTCCACGCCGAGCGCCACCAGGAAGATGTAGGCGAGCAACGGGATAGTCTGGTCAACCCCGGCAAAGCCGAGGGCGTGGAACACCAGTGCGCTCACCCCGAGCGCCGCGGCGAACGACAGCACGACGGTCAGCGCCAGCAGCACCGGCGCCACGATGGCCCGCAGCAAGATGGCCAGGATGCACATCACTATCACCAGGACGAGCGGCATGACGATCCAGCGGTCGGTGGAGGCAGCGTTGTTGGTGTCGAGGTTCGTGGCGACGCTGCCGCCGACGAGCGGGTGAGCACCGGGGATCTCCGCCAGCCGGGAGCGCATGGCGTCGATGGCCTTGAAGCTCGCCGCGCTGTCGGGCGCGGAGGACAGGGTGGCTATCACCTTGACCTGCCCTTGCGCAGTGGCGACCGGGAAGGCCATCGTCACGTTCGGGACATCCTTGACGGCCGTCACCACCGGGCCGGCCTTGGCCGCGTCGGCGATGATGATGACCGGCTCGCTGCCGCCGGCCGGGAAATGCTGGGCGTACAGCCGCTGCCCGGCCACCGACTGCGGCGTGTTCACGAACGACTGGGTCTGCTGCAGCCCGAGGTTGAGGCCGGCCACCCCGGCCGTCAGGATGAGCAGCGCGACGGCCGTCCCGGCCCAGATCGGCCGGGGCCGGCGGGCGATCCTGACCGCCGTCTTGGCCCAGAACCCGTTCGCCGCCGCGGCCTCGCCGGGCTGGTAGACGGGCCTGGCCGGCCAGAACAGGCGCCGGCCGAATACCACGAGCAGCGCGGGCAGGAACGTGAGCTGGGCAAGGAGCGCGGACGCGATGCCGATCGCCCCGATGGGGCCCAGGCCCCGCTCGGAGTTGAGCTCGGCCGCGAGCAGGCACAGCAGGCCGAGGATGACGGTGGACGCCGAGGCGAGGATGGTCGGCGACGCTCGGTGCAGCGCGGCCCGCATCGCGTCATGATGGTCCTCATGACGGCGCAACTCCTCCCGGTAGCGGGCGACGATCAACAGCGCGTAGTCGGTGCCGGCGCCGAACACCAGCACCGTGAGGATCCCGCCGCTCTGCCCGCTGACCACCAGCCCGGCGTGCACGGCGAGCTGGTAGACCGCCCACTCCGACAGGCCGATCGCGGCGACGACGCTGAGCAGTGGTACCAGCCACAGCGTGGGGCTGCGGTAGATGAGCAGCAGCAGCACGATCACTACGATGCCGGTCGCGATCAGCAGCAGCCCGTCGATTCCGTTGAAGGCGCTGACCGAATCCACGAGCAGGCCCGCCGGCCCTGTCACGTAGCTGGCGAGCCCCGGTCCGCCAGCCGTGATCGAGCGGACCTCCTTGATGTCGTCGGCAAGCTTGGTGGCATCGGGCTGCGTTACGTTGAAGGCATAGGAGATCGCCTTGCCGTCCTTGGAGACCGTCACGGCGCCGGGGGTGAAGTCGGGTGCCTGGCGGGCGGCGTCAGCGACCTGGCGGGCGGCGAGGGCCTTGTCCGCGGCCGTGACCCCGCCGTCGCCGGCCACGTACAGCACGGTGCCGGGAACCTGCTGCCCGCCGGGGAAGTGTTCCAGGGCGTTGTTAACCTGGGTCGACTGAGCGCTCGCCGGGAGGTAGGCCACCGCGTCGTTCTTCTCGACACCGGGTAGCTTCCCGGCGAACGGCCCGGTCAGGGCGGTCACCACGAGCCACAGCACGACGAGGACCCACTTGGCGCGGCGCCCCGCGGGCACCGCCAGAGCGCGCCGCCACAGCGGCTCGGACGTGCCCGCTCGCGACGTTGGTCCAGCCACGACGAATCACCATTTCTCTCGACAGAAAAGTATCTCTACTATCGAGAGATACTAGCAGCACGTCTGCGGCCCGCGCGGAACCGAGGCCCAGGGAAGGGAGGGCACGCCCCGTTGCCTAGCGATACCCCAGCCGCTCGCGGCGAGATCATCGACCTGCTGCGCAATTTCAGCGTCGAGAGCAATCGCCTGACCGAGGCCTTCGCCGAGCGTCACGGCGTGCACCACACCGACCTGCGGGCGCTGCTCGCGGTACTCAACGCCGAGCAGCGCGGTGAGCCGCTCACCCCCGGGGAACTGGGCGCGGCCGTCGGCCTGAGCTCTGGATCGACGACTGCCCTCATCGACCGCCTGGAACGCCACGGCCACCTGCGGCGGGTCCGCAGCGACGCCGACCGGCGCCGGGTACGCCTGCATTACGACCCGGCCGGCCTCGCCCTCGCCCAGGACTTCTTCGCTCCCCTGGGCCTGCGCGTCAGCGCGGTCATGGATGACTTCACCACCAACGAGATCGCCACGGTCGCCCGCTTCCTGCGGGCGATGACCGAGACGATCGCCGGCTACCGGGAAGACCTCCGCGAGCAGGCCGAATAGAGTCCTGCCCGTCGCCCGCCAGGGCGCGGGCGCTAGCCACACGGGCAGGGACGACGGCGTGCGCGGCCACGCAAGGGCCGCAAGCGACGCCCCGGATCCTGTGCCGCTCGAAAATAAAGCCAGCGTCGTGACCTGCGGTTCTTCGGGATATCAGGCGGCGCGCGCATATTCGCTGATCAGGCCGCCCAGGACGGGTTTTCGGAGGATCCGCCTGCGGTCGAGGCCGGCAGCGGTGAGGTGGCCACCGTCGTGTTTGCCGTCGGGGACGCGCTGGGCGATGCCCTGGTGCGGCCGGGCCGTGTTGTAATGCACCTGGTATTCAGCCAGGACGGCGCGCAGATGGCCTTCCCCGAGGATCAGCACGCGGTCCAAGAGCTCACGGCGCAGGGTACCGACGAGGCGCTCGCAGAACGCGTTCATCCGCGGAGTCTGGACGGCCGTGCGCACGATCCTGGTGCCGGCGCCGCGATCCGAGCAGAGCACCACCGCCGCGAAGGCGACCAGGCAGTCCCGGTCAGCGAGCACGGAGAAATCCACTATAGAGACGGCTCGCATTATGCCGCGCTGGCTCCGGGATCGCGCCCGGCAGACTATCTTTCGAGGGTGCGTACCTGGTTCGAGATCGAGGAGACGGACGTCTACGTGACGGCCCGTGAGACGCTGCTGCGGCGGTGCACGGCGTGGGCCGCGGCACGCGGCCTGGTGATGGCGCCGTCGCTGGCCGGGGCCCTGCTGGACTCGCGGCACTTCAGCACGGACGGGCGGCTGGGGTACTGGACCCCGGCCCAGGTGGAGCGGGCGCTGCTGCACTGGATCCCGGGGAAGGTCACGGCCGCCCCGGAGGACCTGCTGGACGCGCCGGAGACACTGCGGTCCCTGCTGCGCTACCTGGAGGCGACCGGGCTGCGCGACCCCCGGGGCGCCGCGGTTGCGGAGAACGAGGCGGCGATCGACGCCGCGGCGGCGGAGTTCAGCGACGCGATAGCCGACCCAGGCCGGTACGGGCTGGCGAAGACCATGGCCCTGGCCGCCGGCCTCGACAAACCGGAGGCCATCGAGGCCTTCCTGCAAGAAGGGCCCGGGACCCTGCCGGACGTCGATCCCGGGGTAGTCCAGGCCGCCATGGCCCGGCAGGCCACGCTGCCCGCCCTGAACGCGGAGCGGAAGATGACACAGCTCCCGGTCCGCCTCCCCGCCCCGGAGGAGCTCGCGGCCGCGGCTGAACACAGCAAGGTAGTCGCCCAGTTCCGCGCCCTGGCCGAGTGGCTCGGCCCGCAGGGCCGGGAACTCACGGCGGCGAGGAACATCAGGCCCGCGGATGCCAGGGAGCTCATCGCCCTGCTCGGCACTGGTGACGAGGGCCTGACGTTCCGCAGCGCCGCCGAGCTCCCCGGCCTGAGCCTTGTCGTCGGCTGGGCCCTGCAAGCCCGGGTCATCCGGCGGCAGGGCACCCGCCTGCTCCCGGTCGCGAAGGCACGCCCGCTTCTCGCGGACGCCGAGGCCCTGTGGCAGCGCGCGTTCGAGGCCGCCTTCGCCATCGGCGACGTGGTGTGCCGCCCCACGTGGATCGAAGAGCCGCCCTCTCCGGTGCAGCAGACATACGACGTGGTCGTGCCGGACTTCCTTGCCTCGGTCTACAGCATGGAAGAGCCGGTCCCGGTCCCCCGGCTGGCGGAGTCGGCCTGGCAGGGGGTCGAGGCCAGGTTCGACCTGGGCCACGTCAGCTCCTTCATCCTGGAGAGCCTGCGCGCCCGCACGGACAGGGACGTGGAGCATATCTTCGACGCCTTCGAGGCGCTCGGCGCGGTGACCTCCGTCCGGGCCATGGCAGACGGGATGTTCCTGCGGGACCTGGCCGACCCCGCCGCCTCCCCGTTCGACCGCGTCCGGTCGGCCGCGCTGCGCAGGCAACTGAAGGACCCGGTGCGGCTGGTGGCCCTCACGCCGCTGGGCACCCGGGCGATGCGGGAGCGGATGCTCGCCGAGGGCCGGGAAGCGGCCCTCGTCGGCGAGCTCGCCGGCGCCGCCCCCGCTGAGATGCTGGGCGTCGTCGCCGAGCACTACACCGGCACCAGCGCCGCGGAAGAGATCGCCCGCTGGCGGGAAGCCCACGGCGGCTCCCTGGACCCGCTCCTAACGGCGATCGACGACTGCCCGTTCGTCACCCGCCGCGTCGCCCTGCTGAAGACCCTCGCCGACGCCGTGCCGGAAGGCCCCCAGATCCTCGCCGACCTGTCCCGCGACCCCGGGCGCCGCCCGGTTGCCCTGCTCGCCCGCCGAGCGGACCTCCGCCCGGCGAACGCGACCCCGGAAGAGGCTACCTGGATGATGGTCGGCTCCCTGCTGGAGCTGCTGGAACTCGGCGGACCGGAGGCGGTCACCGAGCAGCTCGGCCAGTTCCCTCCCGGGCAGCGCAAGGAACTCGCCCGCACCGTAGCCGCCTCCGGGTTCCCGGTCCCGGAGACCCTCGAGGAGTTCCGCACCCTGGTCGCCGCCCCGATCCTGCACGGCCCGTCCCAGCCGCACACCGCCGCCCACCTCACCCGGACCCAGCGCACCCGCCCGAAGCGGCCCCGCCGACACTGACTCATGCGCCAGTCATGAACCAGCGGTAGCGCAGGAGCAGGAGCGAGTCCAGGGACGGCCCCGCATCATCTTGGTGTCGAGGTGGCGTCGGCGGGCCGCTGACCGGGACCGCCCGCGATGCGAGCAGTTCATCCGCGCTGGGGAACGAGCTGGGCCTGTCGCAGCCGACGGTCAAGCGCTACCTCAGCCTCCTGGAAGAGGTCTTCCTCATCAAGCGGATCCCGGCGTGGTCGCGGAACCTGCGCGCCCGGGCGGTCAGCGCGCCGAAGGTCGCGGTGGTGGATTCCGGGATCGCCGCGAACCTGCTGGAGCTGGACGCCGACGCCCTGCGGCAGCCGGCCGGTCACCTGGGCGCCCTGCTCGAAGGATTCGTCGCGATGGAACTGTCTCGCCAGCTCACCTGGGGGCTCCTGACACGAGTTCGGCCGGCGAACGGGAATCCGCCTGGCATTTCCGGGACCAGGTGAGGAGGCCGACCGAGTTGCCTACGTGCTCGTCCTCGAATCGGCCCCGTACGGCGTGGCCACGACGCTCGGCTCCGCAGCAGTGGGCGTGGATCTTCAGCAGGGCCGCGACGCCGTGCTCGTCACGGCGACTGGGCAGGCGGACGCGCTGGTCTGGGCCTCATCGTAGGGCGCCCGGGCCGGCGACGTCGGCCAGGGCGCCCGCGAAGTCGCCGCGAAGGCTCCCCGCGGGCCTGGCACCGCCATCACCAGCTCGGCCAGTGCCGCCGCCAGTCGTCACGGCGCTTGCGCGCCAGCGCCAGTCGCGCTTCGTGAACATGGCATCGCTCCGGCCGGGGCGGGATTCAGGGCGCGATCGGGACGGTGTCGGTGACCTCCTGGCAATGGTTGGGCCCGGTGGCCGCGGCGGCGGTGTAGAGCAGCCCGCCGCCTTCTTCGGTGGGCAGCAGGTCCGGGCTGTAGTTGATGTGGCAGTTGGCGCTGGCTCCGGCGGCGGGGATGGGCGGAGCGGCTATCCAGGACCAGGCTCCCTGGCCGCCGTCGGCGTTGGCGAGCACTACTGTCTGGCCTTCCGGTATCGGGCCGTTGGAGTTGAACTCGTTGTGGGCGGTCAGGTACAGGGTGCCGAGGGCCGATCCGGCGTTGGGTACCCAGGTGAGCACCGGGCTTTCCTGCAGGGAGAGCCCGTCGGCGGTCGCGGCCTGGGTGCCGAAGTCGGACGGGCCCGAGCCCCAGTTGTCGCCGTCGGCGGAGGTCTTGGTGTAGACGGCGCAGTTGTGCGGCCCGCACATTTCATAGCTCATCACGTACGAGCCGCCGTTGCCCAGCTGCGCGACGGTGGCCATGCCGGGCCGGTCGGCCTGCCAGGGGCTGGCGATGACCTTCATCTCGCCGGGCCCGAAGCTGGCGGAGCCGTCGGCGTTGGCGCTCCAGGTGAGGCCGCCGTCCTCGGAGATGACCTCGCCGATGAACTGGCTGTAGGTGCCGTTCTGCCGCTCGTCGGAGAAGAGCATCGCCAGGTGGCCGGAGCTGTCGAGGGTGACGAACGGCTCGTAGACCCCGTCGCCGAGGCCGCCGCCGCTCTGCACGACCCCGACGTAGGTCCAGCTGGCGCCGTGGTCGAAGCTGAGCCACTCGCGGATGGCTATGCCGGTGGCGCCGCTGTTGAAGGTGGTCCCCAGGAGCATGAGCGTCCCGGCCGGGGCGTTGCCGAGCTGCTTCGGGAACTCATACAGGAACGGGGCGTAGGCGTCCACCTCCGCGGGCACGGTGGACAGGGTCGACCAGGTGACGCCGTTGTCGGTGCTCTGCTGGATGTGGTAGCTGGTGATGCTGCCGTCGTTGTTGGAGTCCTCGAAGGTGGCCAGCAGGGTGCCGTCCTCGGACCCGGCGTACTGGAGCCGGATCATCCGGGCGTACCCCAGGCCCGAGATGTCCGAGGACGCGGAGTACACGACGCTGCCCGGCGGCGCGGCGGCCGGAGGGCCGCCGCGCTGCGCCGACAGGTCCTGGGTGACCCACGAGTCACCGGGGAACCCGGCGTCGGGCAGGTAGGTCTCCTGCACGTCGCCGCTTGAGGCGTCGGTGGTGTAGACACTGGCCCAGGTCAGGGCGCCGCTGGTGTCGTAGTGGACGAGCGGGGACGGGCTCTGCACCGTCGGCGGCGTCTGGTAGTTCGCCGACAGGTCCTGCGACTTCCAGGGGCCGCTGATGGCGGGCAGGTAGATCTCCGCCAGGTGATCGTCCGGGCCGGTCATGAAGTAGACGCTGGTGTACCCGTCGTGGTACAGCGCGGCCGGCGCGACGTTGATCGCCTGCGGGAGGTTGTAGTTGGCGGTCAGGTCCTGCGTCGACCACGAGTCCCCCATCCACGGCAGGTAGGTCTCCTGCAGGTCGCCGTTCACGTCGACGGTGTACACGCTGGTGTACCCGTCGTGGAAGACGGCGGTCGGCGTGACGTGCGTCTTCGGGGTTTTGTAGTTGGCGGTCAGGTCCTGCGTCGACCACGAGTCCCCCATGTAGGGCAGGTAGGTCTCCTGCAGGTCGCCGTTCTGGTCGACGGTGTAGACGCTGACGTACCCGTCGTGCAGGATCGCGACCGGGGACGTCCCGGCCATCACCGCCGGGGTGCCGGGCAGCGTACCGCCGGTCCCCGACAGGTCCTGGGTGACCCAGGAGTCACCGGGGAACCCCGCCGCCGGCAGGTAGGTCTCCCGCAGGTCACCGGTGAACTCGTCGACGGTGTAGACGCTGACGTACCCGTCGTGGAAGACCGCGGTCGGGCTGGTGCCCGGCGACACCGACGGGCTGCTGGTGGCCGCCGACAGGTTCTGGGTAGCCCAGTTGTCGCCGAGCGCCGGCAGGTAGGTCTCCTGCAGGTCACCGCTGGCCGCGTCGACCGTGTACACGCTGGTGTACCCGTCGTGGACCAGCGCCACCGGCGTCGAGTGCGCCGCCGGGTCCGGGGCCAGGTACTTGCTCGTGAGATCCTGGGTCACCCACGAGCCGCCCATCGCCGGCAGGTACGTCTCCTGCAGGTGCCCGTCGGAGGCATTGACCGTGTAGGTGCTCGTGTACCCGGTATGGGCCACCGACCAGCTCGCCGGGGACGACTGCAGCTGGTAGACCGGCGGGGTGCCGGGCATGGTCCCGCCGGTCGCCGACAGGTCCTGGGTGACCCACGGGTCGCCGGGGAACCCGACGTTCGACAGGTACGTCTCCCGCAGGTGACTGTTGAACTCATCGACCGTGAACACGCTAGCCCAGTCAAGGACGCCGCTGGCGTCCGGGTGGAGCAGCACGATCGGGGTCTGGTCGGTCTCCGGCACGCTGTAGTTCGCAGACAGGCTCTGCGTGCTCCAGCTGTCGCCGATGGCCGGCAGGTACGTCTCCTGCAGCTGGTCGCTGCCCTGGTCTACGGTGTAGACGCTGGTGTAGCCCATGTGCACCAGCGCCACCGGCGCCGTGCCCGGCGCCACCGGCGGGGTGCCCGCCATGCTGCCGCCGGTCCCCGACAGGTCCTGGGTGTGCCACGCGTCGCCGGGGAACCCCTGGTTGGGCAGGTAGGTCTCCTGCAGGTCCCGGCTCCCCCGGTTCACGGTGTAGACGCTGGTGTAGCCGTCACAGCCGGACGGCCCGGCTCCCGCCCCGGCACTATGCACCACCGCCGTCGGCGTGGTAGTCGTCGGCGGGGCGCCAGGCAGGCTGCCGCCGGTCCCCGACAGGTCCTGGGTGCTCCAGCTGCCCCCGATGGCCGGCAGGTACGTCTCCTGCAGGTCGTCGCTGCCGGCGTCCACCGTGTAAACGCTGGTATACCCGCAGTGCGTGATCGCGACCGGGGCCGTCCCCGGCAGGACCCGCGGGGTGCCGGGCAGGGTGCCGCCGGCCGCCGACAGGTCCTGGGTATGCCACGCGTCGCCGGGGAACCCCTGGTTGGGCAGGTAGGTCTCCTGCAGGTCACCGTCCCGGTCGACGGTGTAGACGCTGGTGTACCCGTCGCAGCCGGACGACCCGGCTCCCGCCCCGGCACTATGCACCACCGCCGTCGGCGTGGTATTCGTCGGCGGGGTGCCGGGCAGGGTGCCGCCGGCCGCCGACAGGTCCTGGGTATGCCACGCGTCGCCGATGGCCGGCAGGTAGGTCTCCTGCAGGTCCCCGCTTGACGCGTCGACCGTGTAGACGCTGGTATACCCGCAGTGAACCAGCGCCACCGGCTGCGTGCCGGGCATCACCGGCGGGGTGCCGGGCAGGGTGCCACCGGCCGCCGACAGGTCCTGGGTAGTCCAAGCGTCGCCCATGTAAGGCAGGTAGGTCTCCTGCAGGTGGCCGTTGGCCGAGTCCACCGTGTATACGCTGGAGAACCCGCTCGCCCCCGCGCCGGTGGCCCCGGCCGTATGAACCACCGCGGGCCCCGCCGCGCTCGCTCCTGCCGCCGACGTCACGACGGGGTTAGTGGTGCCGGAGTAGCCCGCGGCGACGATGCCGGCCTGCACGGCGTTATCGGCGGCCTGGCTGGGGTCGCCCTGGGTCATCACGCCCTCGAACCACGAGCCGATGTCGGACTGGCTGTTGTCGCCGCCGGTGCCGAGCACGATCGCGCCTTCTTGCTTCATCGGCGAGTAACCGGCCGGGAGAGCGCCGTTGTACCAGGTCGACAAGCCGCCCGAGGTCGAATCACCGCCGTTGAGCGAGAACGAGGTCTGCCCGTCGTTGCCGAGCATGGCGGTGACGAACGGTGTGCTGTTCCCCTTGTTGGCCGTGTTCGTGTAGGTCGATCCCATGAACAGCCCGTCCTCCATGTCGGCCTGCACCCAGGGGCCGCTGCCGCTGCACGTCCCGCCGTTAAAGCACGTGGTGCTGAGGTTGACCGCGTCCATGTGCCCGGCATGGTTGTCGTCGTTGTTAACCTCGGCATTGCCGAAGTCGAAGCAGCACCCGTTATTGACATGGGTGCCGGACGCCACCATGTACATGCCCTCGGGCTCGCCGTTCTGCGCGATCCCCATGGCGCCGGCGTGACCGGGGCCGTCGTCCCGGTACCCGACCCCCGGCTCGACGTCCAGGCCGTACGCCTCGGTACCGTTGCTACCGCCCATCTTGATCGGCAGCGCGTTTGCGATGGCGCCCCGGTCCGCCGGGCCGTTGCCGCCAGCGCCCTCGATGGTCAGGTCGTTCCACTGCGGCGACTGATCGTAGATCTTGGTGACCGTGCAGGTGGTACCGGCGCAGAAACCGTCCTGCGCGGACGCGTTCACGTCGCCGCCTGGCGTCAGCAGGCCGATGTCGGCCGTGGTGTCGTCCGAGGCCCGCTGTACCTGGTAGAGCGGGCCGCCATAGTAGGGGTACACCGCCCGGTCCATGCTGTACGCCGCCGTGCACGGCGTTCCGTCGGCGCCGTAGATGTCGCAGGGGAGGGAGCCCGTGGCAGGCACGTTGGAGTCGTAATCGGCCGCTGATATCGGCAGGGTATTTTCCAGGCCGATCCAGATTTCGCCGAACTGTTCCACGGTCGTGCCGGCCCCGGCGCCGAACCAGGAGGCGATCCCCGGCGCCTGGTTCGTCAGCCAAGTGCCGATCCTCCCGGCGGCGACGGCACCGGGACCCTTGGCGAACGGGCTGATCCACTTCTCCCAGGCGAAGCCGCCGACCGCTCCGCCGATCGTGCTGATGATCAAGTTCGACCAGAATGACGGGCTTTGGAAGTCCTTATCGAAGAAAGCCTCGAGCATGCCCTTGGCGAAGCCACCCACGGCGCCGCCGAGGGGGGTGCAGATGAGCGGGATCAAGGCCGCGCCCACCCCCGAGGCGGCCAGGACCGATAGGCAGACCGCCCTGAGCCCGTACCCGATCGCGAAGCCGAACCCCCAGGCGATGAACTCCTCCCACCCCGAGGCGTTGGCCTGTACTTCGGCCGCCGGGACGGCGATAACCATGCCGGTTCCGTCGGAAGTCATGCTCAGCGTGGGATCGAAATTCGGCTCGGGGTCGGTGTTAGCGACGCCGACGCTGGCGAAATCCCCGGAGTACTCCGCCATCGACCGGTTGAGCTGCTCGCTGAAGCTGGCACCACCCGTATTGACCTGACTCACGATCTCCTGGAGATAGGACGGGGCGATGCCCAGGTCCGACGCGCTCAGGGTGATCGAGAAGTCACCGCCGGTCGGTGAAATGGTCGAGGTGGCCGCCCGCGCGGGCGCCCCGGTGGCGGCCAGCGCCACGGCCACCGCCAGAGACACTACCATCACCAGTATTCGATAAAATAGCCGAATAACCTGGGCCGGTCTGCTATTTCTTGTTATTCCCATTAATTTTCTCCAGACAGGCACGACCGGTTCAAGACACGGCGAAGCGGATCGAGGGATCGAGGGATCGGTCGCAGGAGTTACTCAGCACGCGCCCGACGAAGACGCACAGCCCAGGGACTTTTGATTAACGTGAAGTGAATTCCCGGTGATTAATTACAACAACTTAGAACACTTAAATACCATTTCGGCCCTAATTAAACAGGTAACCAAAATACATGTCAATACACGTCCAGCCTCGTCGCGCTGC
>DAHWEX010000269.1 GCA_027326205.1 Actinomycetota bacterium | reverse complement strand
CGTCCGGCACCTGGGCGCTGAAGTCGGACAGGGCCGTGACGCCGCCGAATCGCACGGTCACGTTGTCGATTACCAGCATGGGCGGTGTCCCCGTCGAGTCACCCGCATCGTCACCCTTCCTCCGGGAGAGGCCCGTGCCATCCGGGCCCCAGGAGCGTTTGATACAGCAAAGAAAGTCACTACAGTTGTCAGAGTTGCCATGTGGCGCCCCTCACGTCAAGAGCGCGTAATCAAAGCGCAACCTTCGGCCGCCGATCCGGCCCGGCCGGGCCAGGGTCGCGTCCGCGGTGCCTCTGGCCTTATCACTCCGATAACTGTAGTGTCGGTCTGGTTCCGTCGACGTAACCGGAGGTATCCATGGAGGCCGAAGCGCGCTGGGCCGTACTCCGGCACCTGGTGCTCGCCGCGGACGACGCCCTGGGCGAGAGCGCGCGGCTGGCCGCCGCGCTGCGCCTGCCGGAGGGATTCGGGGACCCGGAGCTGGCCGCGATCGAGCTCACCGACCGGAACATGCCGGTCGGCGCGCGGAAGTACCTCGAGGTGGTCGGGCCGCTCGGGTCGGGCTCGTACATCAACCGCTGGCTGCGCCGGGTCGGCGGCCAGGGCGGCTACTGCCTGTCGGTCCAGGTGCCCGACGTGCCCGCGTGCAAGCGGCGGGCGCTGGACCGGGGGGTGCGCCTGGCCGCTGACCAGGTCGTGCTGGGGCACCCGATCATCCAGCTGCACCCGGCCGACCTGGGCGTGCTGCTCGAGCTCGACGGGATTCCCGATCCCGGCCGCTGGTTCTGGGACGACATCACGCCAGGTCCGCGGCCGGACGCGCTGGTCGACGACATCACCGCGGTCACCGTCGGGGTGCCGGACCCCGAGGCGGCCGCCGCCCTGTGGGCGGACATCATCGGCCTGGTGCCGGCCGCCCCGGCCCGGCTCGACTTCAGCGGCTGCGCGATCGAGTTCACCGCGCACCCGCGGGGGCAGTTGCTCGCGGCCACCTTCCGGCTCGCCGGCGGCGCGGACCCGGCCGTCCTGCCCGCTACCCTGCTCGGCCTGCGCGCTACCTACCAGGCCGCGGACGGCGCGCCGCCGGCCGTAGCGCCCTCGCACCGTTAGGCCCTCGCACCGTTAGTTGGAGTATTGAACGCCATGAGTGACCTGCCCGCCGTCCAGGCGCTGCTGGACAAGAACGAGATCGCCGAGTTGCTGACCCGGTACATGCGGGCGATCGACCGCGGCGACATCGCCACGCTGCGGGCGAGCTACGCGCCCGGGGCGACCGAGGAGCACGGCGGCATGTACGCGGGGCCGGCCCAGGGCTACATCGACACGATCGAGCGCGCGCTGACCAACCCCCGGCTGGTCGCCACCCACTCGATCAGCAACCTGCTGATCGAGGTCGCGGACGACCAGGCGCGGTCCGAGCACTACGTGCTCGCCCTGACCAGGGTCAAGGCCGACGGCGTGGTCGGCGACTCGCTGGTCGCGACCCGGATCGTCGACGACCTGGTGCGCCACGAGGGCCGGTGGGCGATCGCCCGGCGCCGGCTGCGGTTCGACTGGGCGCACGACCTCGGCCCCCGGCCGGAAGCGTGGGTGTCCGGAACGCTCGATCCGGCCACCCTGCTGCACAGCGCGAAGTACCCGCACGACATCGTGTACGACGGCACCGTTCATGACAACACTGGGCATGACGGCACTGGCGCCGATGCTGCCGCCGTGACCTTGGAAGGACCGTGACTTTGGGAGGACAGGGTGGGACTTCATCCGGCTGAGCGCGTCCGGGAGTACCGGGAGAAGGGCTACTGGACCGACGACACGGTCGACGCGCTGTTCCGGGCGCGGGTGAGCCAGTTCGGCGATGCCCCGGCGGTCGTCGACCCGCTGAACCGGGAGACGCTGACCGACGGCCCGGCCCGCACGCTCACCTGGACCCAGGTCGACGAGGAGGTGTCCAGGCTCGCCCAGGTACTGCTCGACGAGGGCGTCACCGCCGGGGACGCGGTCGGCGTCCAGTTGCCGAACACGGTCGAGATCGTGATCGCGTTCCTCGCCGTCGTCCGGGTCGGCGCGGTCGTCACGCCGTTCCCGGTCCAGTACCGCGCCTACGAGCTGACCCGGCTGTCCAACGTGGCCGGGGTGACGGCGTTCATCACCGCCGGGCGCATCGGCCGGCGGGCCGCGGCCGCGGAGATGGCGGAACTGCGCGGGCGGATCCCCTCGCTGCGGACGCTGGCCGTGTTCGGCCCGCAGGTGCCGCCGGACGCGGTGCCGCTCGACGCCCGCATCGCCGCGGCCGACGACCGCGGCGGGCTGGCCGCGCACCTGGCCGGCTTCCGTGCCGACCCGAACGACTGCGTGACGATCTGCTGGACGTCGGGGACGGAGAGCACCCCCAAGGGCGTGCAGCGGACGCACTACGACTGGCTGGCGATGAGCACCGCCACCGTGGAGGGCCCCCGGCTCACCGCCGACGACGTGCTGCTCAACCCGTTCCCCATGGTCAACATGGCCGGCATCAACGGCATGTTCCTGCCCTGGCTGCGGGTTGGCGGGCTGCTGGTGCAGCACCACCCGTTCGACCTGCCCACGTTCCTGCGCCAGATCGGGCGGCACCGGGCCACCTACACGGTCGCGCCGCCGGCCCTGCTCACCGCGCTGCTGCACAACGACGAACTGCTCGCCCAGGCCGACATCTCGTCGCTGCGGGCGCTCGGCTCCGGCTCGGCCCCGCTCGCGCCCAGCCTGCTGCAGGGCTGGCACGACAAGTACGGCCTGGAGATCCTCAACTTCTACGGGTCGAACGAGGGCGTGTCGCTGCTCGGCACCCCGCAGGACATCCCCGACCCGTCGGTGCGCGCGCTGTACTTCCCGCGCTACGCCGCCCCCACCCGCCGCTGGTCGTTCTCCATCGCCCAGTGGACGCAGGCGCGGATCGTGGACCCGGAGACCGGCGCGGAGATCACCGAGGCCGGAGTGCCGGGAGAGCTGCAGATCAAGGGCCCGGCCGTGTTCCCGGGTTACCTGCCGGCCAGCGGCGTGCCCGACCCGTTCGCGCCCGACGGCTTCCTCAAGACCGGCGACATCCTCGAGATCGCGGGCGACGAGCTCGAGTACCTGCACTACGTGGACCGGTCCAAGGACCTGGTGGTCAGGGGCGGGGTGAAGATCTCGGCCGCCGAGATCGAGACGCTGATCTCCGGCCATCCGAAGGTGGCGGACGTGGCCGTCGTCGGTTACCCGGACGAGGTGCTCGGCGAGCGGACCTGCGCCGTCGTCGTCGCCCGGCCCGGCCCGCCGGTCACCCTGGCCGAGCTCGTCGACTACCTGCGCGACGTCGGCATCGCCACCTACAAGCTGCCGGAACGGCTGGAACTGCGCGACGAACTGCCGCGCAACCCGGTCGGCAAGATCCTCAAGCGCGACTTGCGCGCGGAACTGCGGGCGGGGGCGGCATGAACTCCGGGAGCGGCGTGAACCAGCGGGCGAAGAGCGTCGTGGACATGATCCGCCGCAAAGCGGCCGTTTTCGGCTAATCGGTCTCCGGGGAGGCGCGCCAGGATGGGCGTGCTGATGAGTCCGCGGCAGTCGTGAGCTCAAGGGCTGGACTGTCGGTGGGGGCTGTCATGGTTGTCGTGTGCAGCTCCGATACTCCTACCGTTTGTATCCGGACGCAGGGCAGCGCCAGGCACTGGCCCGTGCGTTCGGTTGCGCCCGGGTCGTGTACAACGACGCTCTGGCTTATAGGCAGGCCGCCTATAAGGTCGGCGAGAAGTACCCCGGTGACGCGGAGGTGTCGGCGATGCTCACTAGGAGCAAGAGCACCCCGGAGCGGGCATTCCTGAACGAGGTGTCAGCGGTCGTGCTGCAGCAGGCGCTCGCCGACCTCAGCCAAGCGTACAAGAACTTCTTCGACTCAAGATCCGGCAAGCGGAAGGGGCAGCCGGTTGGGCTGCCCAGGTTCCGGTCGCGTAAGGACGCAGAGCAGTCGATCCGGTTCACCGCCAACGCCAATTTCAAGATCCGCCCGGACGGAAAGCTCCGCCTGCCGAAGATCGGTCACGTAGAAGTCCGCTGGACTCGCGAGTTGCCGACCGCCCCGTCGTCGGTCACGGTGATTCGCGACTCCGCAGGCCGGTATTTCGCGTCGTTCGTCGTCAAGGTCGCCGAACGGCCGCTGCCGATAACGGAACGGGAGTGCGGGCTTGACCTAGGACTGACTCACTTCGCCGTTATGGATGACGGCACGAAGGTCGCAGCGCCACGTCTCCTCCGCAAAGCGGCGAAGAAGCTGAGGAACGTGCACCGGGCGCTGTCCCGCAAGCAGAAAGGGTCAAGAAACAGGGAGAAAGCCCGCGTAAAGGTCGCGCGAGCGCACGCGAAGGTCGCCAATGCGCGACGGGACTTCCACCACAAGCTATCGACCAGGCTGATCCGCGAGAACCAAGCGGTCACGGTGGAGACCTTGTCGGTGAAAGGACTCGCGCGCACGCGGCTGGCGAAATCCGTACACGATGCGGGATGGTCCGGATTCGTGAACATGCTGGAGTACAAGGCGGAACTGTACGGCCGTGACTTCCGGAAAGTGGGGAGGTTCGAGCCAACATCGCAGACATGCTCGGCGTGCGGTGTAAAGGACGGGCCGAAGCCGCTTTCCGTCCGGGAATGGCAGTGCAAGACATGCGGGACGGTCCACGACCGGGACGTCAACGCCGCGAGGAACATAGCCGCCCTGGGACGCAGGGAGGCTCTATACGCCCGTGGAGACCAGGTAAGACCAGCGTGGATGCTGGCACCGGTCGGTGAAGCGGGAAGCCGCAGAGGTGCCGGGTGAAACGGCACGGACTGAATCCCCGCCTTCAGGCGAGGAGCGCGTCAAAAGTGCCCGACCGCGGTCCAGTTCACCGCCGCGCTGCCGCGTAACCCGTCGGGCAAGGTGCTGAAGCGCGAGCTGCGCGCTCCGTGGTGGGAGGGGCGCGGCCGGAGCGTCGGCTGACGTCACCGGGCGCCGGCGCCCCTTCCCGCCACGGGGCGCGGCGCCCCGGGTCAGTCCTCGGGGCCGTTCTGGATGTCGGCCCCGCTGAGCACAGCGCCGCACTGGTCGCAGGCGAGGACTCCGTGGAAGGCACGGCCGCAGGCCCGGTGGACGATGTTGACGGCCGGCCCCCGGTCGGACCCGGCCCAGCGCTCCGACCACGCGATCACGTTGGCGATCACCGGGAAGAACGCGAGGCCCTTCGCGGTCAGCCGGTACTCGGCCCAGTCGAGCCGGGGCGCCCGCTGCACCTGTTCCAGGATGCCGTGCGTGCACAGCGAGCTCAGCCGGTCCGACAGCAGGCCGGGCGGCACCGCGAGCAGCGACTGGAAGTCGGTGAACCGGTGGACGCCCAGGAACGCCGCCCCGACCAGCGCCGATGACCAGCGGTTGCCGAAGACCGCCATGGTGTCGGGGTAGAAGCTGTGCTCAACGGCCGTGCGCCGCGAGGCCGACCGGCGCCGGGTGGTCGTCTCCGGCACCGACTCGCGCCACCCGCCGGTCGGCCCCCAGGCCGCCTGCAGGTCGCGCGGCTCGGTCGCGGCGTGGCAGTGCGAGCAGGTCAGCAGCGGCAGGAAGTCCCGCCCGCACAACGCGTGGTGCAGCGGCGGGGTGGCGTAGGCGTGATGCGTCACCTGGGCCCGCTCCCAGCCCCAGATGGAGACCAGGATCGGCCACGTCGACCGGCCGCGCTCGGTGAGCACGTACTCCGCGCGGACCGGGTGCTCCTGGTACACCTGCTTCTCCACCAACTGCTCGCGGGTCAGCGTCTCCAGCCGGCTGGTGAGCACCGCGTGCGAGATCGGCAGCGCGGCCCGGAACTCGGAGTAGCGGGTGCGGCCCTGCAGCATGAGCCGCAGCAGGAACAGCGACCATTCGTCTCCGAGCAGGCCGAACCCGCGGGCCAGGGCGTTGGGCACGGCCTCGGCCCGCCCGGCCCTGGGAGCGGTTCCGGCGCTGCCTGCGGTGGTCACGCAT
>DAHWEX010000268.1 GCA_027326205.1 Actinomycetota bacterium | reverse complement strand
CGAGGTGTCGAGCGAGAGGTACTCGGAGCACGGGTTGCTCGCGGTGATGCGGCCCGTTTCCGGGTTGGTGTGCCAGTTGTTGATCGTGTCGTCGTACTGCAGGCCGGGGTCGGCACAATCCCAGGCGGCCTCGGCGATCTTGCGGAAAAGCTGCCTGGCGTCGACCGTCTCGATGGTTTCACCGCTGAGCCGCGCGTTGAGGCCGAATTCCTTGCCGTTTTCGACGGCACCCATGAACTCGTCGCTGACGCGGACGGAGTTATTGGCGTTCTGGTACTGGACGGAGATGATGTCCGAGCCGCCGAGGTCCATGTCGAAGCCGGCGTCCCGCAGGGCGCGGATCTTGTTCTCTTCCTTGGCCTTGGTCTCGATGAAGTTCACGATGTCGGGGTGGTCCACGTCGAGGACGACCATCTTGGCGGCCCGCCTGGTGGCGCCGCCGGACTTGATGGTGCCGGCCGACGCGTCGGCGCCGCGCATGAAGCTCACCGGGCCGCTCGCGGTTCCGCCGGAGCTGAGCAGTTCCTTGCTCGACCTGATGCGGGAGAGGTTGACGCCCGCGCCCGACCCGCCGCGGAAGATCAGGCCCTCTTCCCTGTACCAGTCCAGAATGGACTCGATCGTGTCGTCGACGGCGAGGATGAAGCAGGCGCTGACCTGCTGTGGCGCACCCGTTCCAACGTTGAACCAAACCGGCGAGTTGAAGCTGAAGATCTGGTGGATCAGCGCGTACTTAAGCTCGTGGTCGAAGATCTCCGCGTCCTCGTCCGTGGCGAAGTAACCGTGCTCCCGTCCGGTCTTCGTGTAGACGTCGGTCACGCGGTCGACAAGCTGCTTGAGCGACCATTCGCGCTGCGGCGTGCCGACCGCGCCGCGGAAGTACTTGGTGGTGACGATATTGCCCGCGTTAACCGACCAGAATTCGGGAAACTCCACGCCGTGCTGCTCGAAGTTGATCGAGCCGTCCCGCCAGTTGGTCATCACGACGTCGCGGCGCTCCCAGGTGACCTGCGCGTAGGGATGCACGCCCGCGGTCGTGTTGATGCGGCGCATCTTCAGGCCCTTGCCGCGCCGGGCTTTGCGCGCCGCCGGACCACTCACCGTTTCTGTCATGGAAATCCCTTTTCCGTTGCTCCGTGGATCCGCGCCGGGATCCGTCCACCAGCATCGACTTCTGTTGTGCTTACAGCGCTTGTCGCGGCTTTTGCGGCAGCACTGACCCAGCCGGCCAGCGGTATCGCTGGCGGCCCGCGCCTGTCCGGTTACCGCGCTCTGCCTGGGCGGCTTGTGCGGCTTGCGCTGCCCGGCTCCGAGGCCGCCCGGTTAGCCGTCATGCGCGCGCTGGACACCGTCGTCCGTACCGCCGGCGTCCGCCAGGCGCCGGCCGCGCAACTCGGTGATGGCCTTCTCGAAGTCGTCGAGCGACTCGAAGCCCCGGTACACCGAGGCGAACCTGAGGTAGGCCACCTCGTCAAGGTCACGCAGCGGACCGAGGATGGAGAGCCCCACCTCGTGGGACGGCACCTCGGCAAGGCCGCGCGCCCTGATCGTCTCCTCAACCCGCTGGGCGAGCATGGCGAGCTGGTCCTCATCGACTGGCCTGCCCTGACAGGCCCGCTGCACACCCCGGATGATCTTGTCTCGGGTGAACGGCTCGGTTACCCCGCTGCGCTTGGCGACCATGAGGATGACCGATTCCTGCGTGGTGAACCGCCGCCCGCACTCCGGGCAGGACCGCCGCCTGCGGATGGCGGTACCGTCCTCGGCTACCCGGCTGTCGATAACCCGGCTGTCGGGGTGACGGCAGAACGGACAGTACACGCTTTCCCCCTTCAAGAGTGCCGTGAGTGCCGTGGCGTACCCAAATCGGCGGGAATGTACACAAGTTCTAGAAGAACCACACCGCTGTAACTACTAGATGTTGTGGTCAACCGTAGTCCAGAGCGGCACCCCTAGGCAAGCGGAGACGACCATCGAAGCCAAAAACCCTGGCCGGGGCGCGAGACGGCGCGCACCGGCCGGCGTGTCGCGGGCCGTCGCGGCTTCCGCGGGGCAGACCTCGACCCTGGCCGTGGAGCCGCTCCCGCGTTTCGCGGGCGTTCCATAGTCGCTATGGGACCCTTAGACACCATTGCTACCATGTATACCCATTTCATCAAACCTATATTCGATCGTTCACGAGTTCGATCGAGACACAGTTCGATTGAACGGCACAGTGCCAACTTTGTACCGCCCGAACGCGATAATCAAGCGACACGTCGAACAGATGTTTGGTGAAATCAAAAATTGCCGCTAGGCTCGTATCCGTAAGAGACACCCAAGAATCGGAGGTTCATCCGATGGACGACACCGTAGGCCACGGCACTCCCGAAATCGCGGACGTACCAGTCCGGCCTAAGGGCAGGCCCGGTCGCAAGCCCAAGGGCAGCGTTCCGGTGGTGATCCCGGAGACGCCCGACAAGCCGGATCCCGATCACGTCCTCACCTGGCGGCAGCGCAAGGTGCTCCAGGTCATCAGGGACTCGGTGCAGAAGCGCGGATACCCGCCGTCGATGCGGGAGATCGGCGAGGCCGTCGGCCTGACCAGCACGTCCAGCGTCTCGTATCAGCTCTCGACACTGCAGCGCAAGGGCTACCTGCACCGCGACGTGGGCCGTCCGCGCACGGTCGAGGTCCGGCTGCCGGGCCACCCCGCCGTCCGTCCCGAGCAGAGCGCCAACGGCACCGCCGCCGTCCCCCAGGGCGAACCGCCCACCGACGGCATGGACATCGCGTCGCAGGAGGCAACCTACGTGCCGCTCGTCGGCCGGATCGCCGCCGGCGTCCCGATCACCGCCGAGCAGCAGGTGGAAGACATCTTCCCGCTCCCACGGCAGCTCGTCGGCGAGGGCAGCCTGTTCATGCTGAAGGTCGCCGGCGACTCGATGATCAACGCGGCCATCGCGGACGGGGACTGGGTGGTCATCCGCCATCAGGAGGACGCGGAGAACGGCGAGATCGTCGCGGCCATGATCGACGGCGAAGCCACCGTGAAGACACTCAAGCAGAGCGACGGCCACGTGTGGCTCATGCCGCACAACCCGGCCTTCACGCCGATCCTCGGCGATGACGCCACCATCCTGGGCAAGGTGGTCGCGGTCCTGCGGAGGGTGTTACGGACGCCGTCGCCCCCCCGGCTGCGAGCTTCGCTGGCGATGAGGCTGAGCACGCCCGAGGGCACCGAAGCCAGCCGTCGGCCGCTGCTTGCACGGGCGGCGCTTGAACGGGCGGCGGCGCCGCCCGTTCAAGCGCCGATACAGGGCGGAACGGGGCGAGGAAGGCCTACGCCTGCGCGGCCTTGGCGCGCTCGACGGCGGGCTCCCAGTTGGGGCGCAGCGGCATGCCGGACGAGCCGTCCTTGTGCAGCTTGACGCCCAGGATCTGGTGC
>DAHWEX010000250.1 GCA_027326205.1 Actinomycetota bacterium | reverse complement strand
GCTGGCCTGCGCCCGGCGCGGAGCGCTGCCAGGCCTGGTAGGCGGCCTGCCAGCGCGGGCCCAGGGGGTAGAGCCCGTCCACCGACTCGCCCTTGGCCACCATCTCGGCGGCGAACTGCTCCTGGCGCTCCTGCTCGGCGGCGTCCCTGGCGACCTCCATGGCCAGGTGCGCGGGGACGACGATGACTCCGTCGCCGTCGCCGGCGATGATGTCACCGGGCATGACCGTGACGCCGGCGCAGGCGATGGCGCCGTTGACCTCCCACGGCACGTGCCGGCGCCCGAGCACTGCCGGGTGCGTCGCGCCGTAGTAGACGGCCAGGTCCATGGCGCGCAGCGGCTGGCTGTCCCTGATCGCGCCGTCGGTGACGATGCCCGCCGCGCCGCGGACCTGGGCGCGCAGCGCGAGGATGTCGCCGACGGTGCCCGCGGTGGGGTCGCCGCGCGCCTCGATGACGAGGATCTCGCCCGGCCGCACCTGCTCGACCGCGCGCTTCTGCGCGTTCAGCCCGCCGCCCGGCAGCGTCCCGCCGTACTGCGCGAACAGGTCCTCGCGGAACGGCACGTAGCGCAGCGTCCGGGCGAACCCGGCCATCTTCCCGGCCGGCTGGGTGGCGTGCAGCCGGTCGAGCGTGACCGAGTTGAAGCCGCGCTTGCGCAGTTGCGCCGCCAGGGTGGCGGTGCTGACCCGGGCGACCGCGCGCAGCAGTTCGGCCGGGGAGTCGGACGGGCCGGGCGCGCCCCCCGCCCCGTAGGCGGCCTCGCGCTGGGCGTCGTCCGCGTTCGGCATCGCCCCCGGCGGGGACAGCTCGTACCCGGCGTCCTCGACCGGGGACCGCAGCCGTCCGGTGGACACCCAGCCGGTCTCGCCGGCCGCTGCCGCCGCGTCGCCGCCGGCGTCCGCTGCCCGCGGGCGGGCAGTGCGCGCGGCGCTTACCTCGACCTCGACGAGGTCGCCGGGCCGGACCACCGTGGACCCGGTCGGTGTCCCGGTGAGGATCACGTCACCGGGTTCGAGCGTGGTCAGCCGGGAGATGTCCGCGACGATGTCGGCGAAGGAGAACAGCAGGTCGCTGCCGCTGAGCCCCTCCTGGGCGAGTTCTCCGTTGACCCAGGTGCGCAGCCGGATCCGCTCCGGGTCGATCACGCGCGCGTCGAGCAGTTCCGGGCCCAGCGGGGTGAACCCGTCGATGCCCTTGGACCTGACGTTGGACCCGCCGTCGGCGTACCGCAGGTCGTAGACGCCGAAGTCGTTGGCGGCGGTGACCCAGCGCACGTGGCGCCACGCGTCGGCCGGCGAGACGCGGGTGGCCCGGACGCCGATGACGAGGGCGACCTCGCCCTCGAACGCCAGCAGCTCGCACCACGGCGGCCGGAGCACCGGGTCGCCGTCGGCGGCCAGCGTGCTCGGCGGCTTGAGGAAGTACGAGGGCCACAGCGGCAGGCGGCCGCGCTCCATCGCCCGGCTGCGGTAAGCCACGTGCACGGCGACGATTTTCGAAGGCTGAACTTCCACTGGAAGATCGTATATGGCCGGGGAGCCGGCGGACAGGGGGCGCCTGCGCCGTTGCCGGACATCCGGCTGCCTTCGTTCGGTATCTTCGCTCTTAGCGACGAAAACCGTCGCGTTCGGAAGGAGAACTTGTGAAGCTGCTGGTGACGGGCGGGGCTGGGTACATCGGCGGCGTGGTCACGCACGCCCTGGTCGAGGCGGGCCATCACGTCGTGGTGCTCGACGACCTGTCGACCGGCTTCGCGCAGACCGTCCCCGCCGGGGTGGAGTTCCACCGGCTTCCCGTGCACCAGGCCGGCCAGGTGCTGACCCCGGAGGCCGGCTTCGAGGGCGTGCTGCACTTCGCCGCGAAGATCGAGGTCGCCGAGTCCGTGGCCCGCCCGGACCTGTACTGGGACGTGAACGTGGGCGGCACCATGGCGGTGCTGAACGCGGTCCGCGCCGCGGGCACGCAGCGGATGATCTTCTCCTCGACCGGGTCGATGTACGACCCGGCGAGCGTCGTGCCGCTGCCGGGCGGCGGGTTCAGCAAGCTGGACGAGGACGCCGTCATCAGGCCCAAGAACCCGTACGCGGCCACCAAGCTCGCGGTCGACCTGATGCTGGCGGGGGAGTGCGAGGCGTTCGGCCTCGGCGCGGCGTCGCTGCGCTACTTCAACGCCTCGGGCGCCGTGCTCACCGGCCAGGGCGTCCGCCTCGGCGAGCGGCACACCCCCGAGTCCCACCTGATCCCGATCGTGCTCCAGGTCGCGGCGGGCAAGCGCGACCAGCTGATGATGTACGGCGACGACTACCCGACCCCGGACGGCACCTGCGTGCGCGACTACGTCCACGTCGCGGACCTGGCCGCCGCGCACCTCCTCGCGCTTGAGGCGATCACGCCCGGCCGGCACGAGGTCTACAACCTGGGCAACGGCGACGGCTACAGCGTCAAGCAGGTCATCGACGCCGCCCGCGAGGTCACCGGCCGCCCGATCCCGGTCAAGCTGGCCCCCCGCCGCCCGGGCGACCCGGCCGCGACGGTCGCCGCGAGCGACAAGGCGCGCCGCGACCTGGGCTGGCAGCCCGCCCGACCGGAACTGCCCGGCATCATCGCCGACGCCTGGGCCTTCCACCAGTCGGTCGGCTAGCCGCCCGGCCGCAGGTGGGTACCGCCGGCAACCGGAAACAGCAGTCATCCGCCAAACGGTTCCGCGGTTCCAGCGGCGGGAACCGCGGACCCGTTCTCCTGGCCGGCCGCGCGCCCCGGCACCGCACTGCCCGCCCCGCGGGAGCCGGCATCCTGGAGCGCGGCGGCCGGGACCCGCGGGGCCTTCGGCGTGGACGCCGCGCCCGGGGAGGCTGGGGACGCTACTGCGGCCACACCTGGCGGGCCACGCGGACCACCAGTTCCAGCTTGGCCCGCTGGATGTCCGGGGTGACCGGGTTCGCGACCGGGACCGACGCGAAGCCGCACTGGGTGGACAGCGCCAGGTCCGCGAGCGGCTTGAAGCGGGCGGCCTCCTTGACCCGGGCCAGGACGTCGGCGTCGTACTCCAGGCGCGGCGACTTGGTGGAGAGCAGGCCGAGCACCACGGCGGTCCCGGTGCCCGCGTCCGCCAGCGGCTCGAAGCCGCCCGCCCGGTCGGTGTCGTACTCCAGCAGCAGCCGGTCCACGGACAGCAGCGGGAACAGCCGCGCCGAGATCGCGCCGTACCCGCCGGCCGAGTGCCACGCACCCGACGGCCCGTTGCCCCGGCAGACGTGCACCGCCGAGGTCACCCCGTGCAGGTCGTCGAACAGGGAGCAGTCGAGGGCGGCGTCGAACGCGAGCTCCGCGTCGACGTCCCGCCCGGCGGCCCGCATGGCGGCGACCGTGTCCGGGTCGCAGAGCGAGCCGTAGTTGGGCGCGTCGAGCTGGATGTAGTCGCAGCCCAGGGCGATCAGCGTGTGCGCGACCGACCGCAGGTAGTCGCGGACCTCGGTGAGGTACTCCTCCGGGCAGGAGTACCCGGCCGCGGCGGACGCCCCGGGTGACCAGTAGCGCCGGTGGTAGCTCGGCGCGGGCATGGTGAACTTGGTCCGTCCGCGCGCGTACCGGGCGAGGAAGCTGTACTCGGCCGCCATGTCGCCGGTGCGCGGCGCGGTCGCGAACCGCCGGGTCACCGCGGGATAGCCGCCGCCGGGCCCTTCTCTGCCGGTGAGCGGCGCGCCGAAGCGCCCCTCGGTGGCGCCCCGCCAGTTGAGCGCCGCCTGGCCGCCGGCCAGCGCGAACGCGTCGACGAAGCGGGGCGTCTGCGCCCAGGACGTGCGGCGGACCTCTCCGTCGGTGATGACGTCGAGGCCGATCTCCTCCTGCAGCCTGATGGCGTCGCGCACCGCGTCGCCGAGGAGGGCGTTGTCGGCGGCCGAGGAACGCCGGGCCGCGCGGACCACCGCCTCGCTGCGCAGCAGGCTGCCCACGGTCTCCGCCCGGGGGGGCGTCCGGCGGGAGCCGTTTCCTCCCGGCCGTCCCGTCGCCCCGGACAGCACTGCCTCGCTCGCTACGGCACTCTCTTCGTTCACCAGTCTCCTCCGGCGGCGGGTACGGTCAGCGGATCTTGCCCAGCGCCGGGATCACCCGGGCCGGGTTTGCGTTAAAGATCTTTATTTTGTCCTCTTCGGAGAGGAAATCGAAAGCCCCGATGACCGGGACCAGGTCGTCGCAGGTCCGGCCGGTCTCCGGCCGGACGGCCCGCCCGGAACCCGGGGCCTCGGTGCCGAACAGCATCCGGTCCGCGCCGCGCTGCTTGACCGCCGCCTCGAGGAAGTTCAGGTCGTAGCCGCAGGTGTCGTAGAAGAGGTTGCCCGACAGGTCCCGCTGCGCGAGGTGGTGGTCGGTCGGGATGAACCGGTCGAGCGCGCCGCCGCAGTGGCAGATGATGACCTTGAGCTCGGGGAAGCGCGAGAACACCTCGCCGTGCGACAGGAACTGGCCCGCCAGGTACTGCTCGGTGAGGAATCCGAGCTGGTAGTTGTGCGGGACGACGCGGAACCGCGGGTCGAGCGAGTTGGTGCCGTGCACGATCAGCGGGATGCCGAGTTCCTGGGCCCGCGCGTAGACCGGGAACCAGTACGGCTCGTGCATGCCGGGGGTGGTGCGGCGGCCGGCCGGGTCGGGAGAGACGTAGGCGGCGACGAACCCGAGGTCCCGCACGCACCGGTCAAGCTCGGCGACGCAACCGGACAGGTCGGGCGCGGCCGAGTCCTGCGGCAGCATCGCCGCGCCGAGGAACCGGCTGGGGAACAGCTCGCACTGCTGGCGGATCATGTCGTTCACGTACCTGGTCCACGCCGGGATCAGGTGCGGCTCCATCCAGCCCATGGTGAGGAACGGCCGCGGGCCGATGACCTGCACGTCGATGTTCCGCTCGTCCAGGTAGCGGACATGGCCGAGCGCCGCCGCGCGGAAGTCCTCCAGGGTGACGCCGGCCGGGCCGGCCGTGGCCTGCCCGATCGGCGACGCCATCGGCGTGTTCGACCCCATCATCAGCACCAGCAGCGCGTTGGCGCTGGCCGGCACGGACACGTGGCCGTGCACGTCAAGTACGGGAACGCCGTTGTACACGCGGTCATCCTTCCCTCGGGCCGGGACGGACTCAGGTCCCCGGCCGCCCGTTAGTCCCAGTACGCGAAGGCCATCCCGGTCCCGGTCCCCGCGGGCGTGCGGTAGCCCGGGACGTAGTCCACGATGTGCGGCGCCAGTCCCTCGAGGGCGGCGGCCGCGGTCACCCAGTTGAGGATCTCCGAGTTCCCCGAGCGGAGCCTGCGACGCGGGATGCTCGCCAGCGCCGCCGCGTCCCCGGCGGCGATCGCGGCGAGCACCCCGCGGTCGAGGTCCTCGTCGATCACGAAGTGCGTCAGCCCGCCCGAGGCGATCACCGCGACCCGCGCCCCCGCGCCCCAGCTCTCCACCGCCCGGCGCAGTTCCCGGCCGAGCGCGTGGCAGCGCGCGGCGGACGGCACGTTCGGCGGGTAGTACGTGTTGACGAAGACCGGCACGATCGGCGTGGCCGCGGGCAGCCCGAGCCGGTACCTGGGGAACGTGAAGGCGTGCCCCAGGGTGCGCCCGGCCGGCTGGCTGGTGAACACGGTCAGGTCGAAGTCCGCCAGCGTCAGCCGCTCGGCGATGTGCGCGCTCAGCTCCCGGGCCACCGGGTGCACGGCCTTCTCCCGCCCGTGCACCGCCCAGTAGGCCGCCTGGATGCCCTGCGGCAGCCTGGCGAAGGTCTCGGCGTCCGGTGCCATGTCGAAAAGCTCGGCCCCGGTGAAACAGGCGAAAGCCGGGATGCCGTCGTCGAGGAACAGTTCCCGCTGGTCGTCGCCGATCACGAGCGCCACGTCCGGGCGCGCGTCCGCCAGGGCGCCGGCCAGCGACGCGACCGCCGCCTGCGCCCGCTGGTACTTGCCCGCCCATACCTCGGGCCGCAGTTCGAGCGCGAGGCCCGGGTCCGCGGCCGCGAGGGTCTCCGCGTACGTGCGGTACTCGGCGTCCTTGCCGAGCAGCACGTTCCGCTGGTCGCGCCGGGCGTGATCCGGCCACATGTCCACCCCGGAGCTGAGCTGGGGCGAATGCGACGAGGCAATTCCGATAACGATATCTGCCACGTCCCGGCACCTCTTTTTTGGAATTAGCCGCGTGCGGGTTAAACAGGGTCGGGCAGGCCTGCCTGCTCGGGTAGCGTTCACGCTAGGAACCACTCGGTAACCTGTCAACACCGCCGTTACGCGGCCCCGGGAAAGTGTGCGGGCCTGACAATTCTCCGCCGCCCGGCTTGTGCCACGACCCTCTGCCCCGCCGCGCGAGGCTCCGGGGGAGCACGGTGCCGGAGCGACTCGTGACGCTGGTGACCGCGGTGCATCTGGTGAATACCGCAAATAATTAACAACCATGAATCTAATCATCTAGGTGGACAGATGAACCAGCCAGCGGATTCCGGCCCGGGCGCGGCCGCGCTTCGCGAGCTCGTCATGCCGGTGGTCGTGGTCGCGGCCAGCGACCACGACCAGACCGCCTGCGCGACCAGCACCACCAGCTACGTATCGGTGCGGCCGCCGGTCCTGTGCGTGGCGCTGGCCCCGGCCTCGCGCACGGCCCAGATGGTGGCCCGCACCGGCCGGTTCAGCGTCTCGGTGCTCACCGCCGGCCAGGCCGCCCTGGCCCAGCGGGCCGGCCGTCCGGGCGGCGGGCCAGACAAGCTGGCGGCCGTCGGCATCGTCCCGGAGTACCGGCCGGGGGACGAGGGCCGCGACGGCCCGCCCGGGGTCGGCGGCGCCGCCGCCGTGCTGTGGTGCGAGGTCACGAACGCGGTGCAGGCCGGCGACCACCAGGTCATCTTCGGCCAGGTCAGCGCGTTCCGCGGCAGCGCCGACGGCGGCGCCGGCGGCGGCGCCGCGCTGCTGCTGCGGCACCAGCGGCGCTACCTGGGCACCGGGCAGGCGGTCACG
>DAHWEX010000249.1 GCA_027326205.1 Actinomycetota bacterium | reverse complement strand
CCGGCCTTCTGAGCGCGCTGCCGGCGCCTCGGCCCAGAAAACCCAGACCGGTAAGTTCCTTCTCAGTCCCCACCCGCCCGGGGGCCACACCAGCCTACGGTTTAGGTCCGACAATCGATCTTGGGAAACGGGTTGGCGGGTTGGCCGGGTTGGCTTGCTGCTGGCGGGTTGGCTTGCTATGCCCCTGTCCCGGGTCCGCCTGGCCCGGGTCCGCCTTCAGTGTAGACGGAAGCGCCGGGCGTGAACTTATCACCCGCCATTGCGACGCAGGGCACTAGCGGTGGGAGCCGAGGACCGCATGCGGGTCGGTGCCCTGCCGGGGCTGCGGGTCGACGTGGACCAGGGCGGAGGACAGCCGGGGCAGCGCGTGCAGCAGGCTGTGCTCGGCGGTGACGGCGATCTCGTGGGCCGCGACGGCGCTGATGTCGGTGCCGACGGCGATCTCGCACTCGGCCCGGAGATGGTGGCCGAGCCAGCGGAGCCGGACCAGCCCGGTACCCAGCACGCCCGGGGTTTCCCGCAGCGTGCGCTCGGCCTGGTCGACCAGGGCGGGATCGACGGCGTCCATCAGCCGCCGGTAGACCTCGCGGCCCGCCTGCCACAGCACGGCGAGGATCGCCACGGTGATGACCAGGCCGATGGCGGGGTCGGCCCAGTTCCAGCCGAGGGCGACGCCCCCCGCGCCGAGCAGCACGGCCAGGGAGGTGAAGCCGTCGGTGCGGGCATGCAGCCCGTCGGCGACCAGCGCGGCTGAGCCGATCTTGCGGCCGACCCGGATGCGGTACCTGGCGACCAGTTCGTTGCCGGCGAACCCGGCCAGCGCGGCGACGGCCACGGCGATGAGGGCCGAGACGTGCTGCGGGTGCAGCAGGCGGGTCACCGCCTCGTAGGCCGCCAGCGCGGAGGATGCCAGGATCAGCACCACGATCAGCACGCCCGCCAGGTCCTCGGCCCGGCCGTACCCGTAGGTGTAGCGGCGGCTCGGCGGGCGCCTCCCCACCACGAACGCGACCCCGAGCGGGAGGGCGGTCAGCGCGTCGGCCGCGTTGTGCAGGGCGTCGCCGAGCAGCGCTACCGACCCCGACAGCGCCGCGACCGCCCCCTGGATCACCGCCGTGGCGCCCAGGATCGCCAGGGAGATCCACAGCGCCCGCATCCCCTCGGCGCTGGCCTCCATCGCCGCGTCCACCTGGTCGGCCGCCTCGTGCGAGTGCGGGCGCGCCACATGCAGCAGCCGGCTCAGGGCACCCGCCCGGTGCCCGTGATCGTGGCCGTGGTCATGGTCATGGCCGTGGTCATGGCGCGGTCCGGCCTCGCTGCTGCTCATGCCATTCATCATGCGACATGAATTGCATTTATGCACATCAGGAATTACAGGCAGTTAGCGCGGATAAGCACATGCAAAACGATCGCAACAGCATTTCGTTACGATTCCGGTGACTTGATCGCGCCTTCGCGGCTCTCCCCCATGCGCGGCTACCCCCGGCGGCCAGCCGCAGGCGGTCGACGGGACGGAGCCCGGTCACGTGGCCACCCCGGCCGGCCAGGGATTGACATAGATGAATTCACGAGCGTATTCATGAATGCATACAGTCATCCGCGCGGCGTTCGGGAGGCAGCCGGTGACCGCAGCGCCGCCGGTTTCGCTTGCCGAGCGGCCCGTCCTCGCTCTGCGGGACATGGTGCACGACGGCGTGCGGCTGCCGGGGCAGCCGGTCAGGCAGGCCGCGGTCGCCAGGCAACTCGGCATCAAGGGGCCCCGGTGCGCGAGGCGCTGCAGAACCTCCAGGCCGAGGGGCTGGTCGAGTCATCTCCTACCGGCGGGTTCGTCGTGACCCGCCTGTCCGCCGACGAGCTCGCCCGGATCTACCCGATGCGCAGGCTGCTCGAAACCGGGGTGCTGCGCCGCGCGGGCATCCCGGGCGCCGGCGAGGCCGCCGCGCTCGCCGCGCACGGCCGGCCCATCGACGCGCTGGGCCGCGGCGCCACCGGGGAACTGGCCGGGCACACGGACGGACACCGCGGCGGCAGCGAGCGCGATGTCGTCTCGATCCTGCCCTATCCGCCCGGCGCACCCGGCCGGCCGATCTCCGGTGACACCGGACAGGAGTGAAGGGAAATCATGGCGGACCTGGAGTACACGGTCACGGACGGGATCGGCACGATCCTGCTCAACCGGCCGCACCGCAAGAACGCGTTCACCATGGAGATGATCGACGAGTGGGCACGCGTCCTCGTCGGGGCGCGGACCGACCCGGACGTCCGGGTGATCGTGCTGACCGGCGCGGGCGACGCGTTCTGCTCCGGCGTCGACCTGTCGTCGTACCACGGGGGCACCCCGACCCCGCTGGAGCGCAAGACGCAGCTCACCGACCGCATTCACCGCATCGCTTATGCCCTGGAGGACCTAGACAAGCCCGTGATCGCCGCCGTCAACGGCGTCGCGGTCGGCGCCGGGATGGACATGGCGCTGATGTGCGACATGCGGATCATCGCGCGCTCGGCCCGGCTATCGGAGGGCTACATCCGGGTCGGGCTGGTGCCCGGGGACGGCGGCTGCTACTACCTGCCGCGGCTCGTCGGCCAGGCCAAGGCGCTCGAACTGCTGCTCACCGGCGACTTCATCGACGCGGAGGAGGCCGCGCGCCTCGGAATCGCCAACCACGTGGTCGATGACGGCGAACTGCCGGCCGCGGTGGCCGCGCTGGCCCGCAAGCTCGCGGACGCCCCGCCGGTCGCCGTCGGCATGATCAAGCGCGCCGTGTACCAGTCCGCGCGCTGCGACCTGCGCACCGCGCTCGACCTCATCTCCTCGCACATGTCCGTGGTGACCTCGACCCAGGACTCGGCGGAGGCACTCGCCGCGTTCCGCGAGAAGCGTCCCGGCCGTTACACCGGCCGCTGAGCGCCGGCCCCGCCCGGCGAGGAAGCCGTCAGAGAGAAGGGACCCCGCCATGCCGTTCCAGGGATTCGACCTGCCCGACGAGCTGAAGACGCTGTCGGACACCATCGCCGAGTTCGTGCGCGAGGAGATCGTGGCCGTCGAGGCGGGTGTGCCGGGGGACGCCCGCTCGATCCCCGCCGCCGACCTGGCCGCGCTGCAGAAGAAGGCCCGCGACGCCGGGTTCTGGTGCCTGGAGGCGCCGCAGGAGTTCGGCGGCGGCGGGCTCAGCACGTTCGAGGGCATCGTGCTCACCGAGCAGATGGCCAAGCACCGCTACAGCTTCCCGGCGCCGGGCGGCGGCGTGTTCGGCATCGAGCCGCCGGTCAGCCTGTACCGGGGCAGCCCGCGGCAGATCGAGCAGTACGTGAAGCCGACCATCGAGCACGCCTGGTCCACGTTCTCCGCGATCAGCGAGCCGACGGGCGGCTCCGACCCGGCCCGTTCGATCCGGACGACCGCCACCCGCGACGGCGACTCCTACCGCGTCAACGGCCACAAGATGTGGACCACCGGCGCGGACCACGCGCGCTACGGGATCGTCTACGCCCGCACCGACCGCGCCGCCGGACGCGGCGGGATCAGCGCGCTGATCGTCGACGGCGGCACCCCCGGCATGACCGTTACCCCCATCGCGGTGCTGCGCGACCACTGGACGAACGAGGTCCGCTTCGATGACTGCGTGGTCCCGGCCGGGAACCTGGTCGGCGCGGAGGGGCAGGGGTTCGGGCTGGCCCAGGAGTGGCTGGTGCGCGGGCGTCTCCGGTACGCGGCGCAGGCCATCGGCGTCGCGGAGGAGTCCGTCCGGATCGCCAGCGAGTGGGCGAAGCAGCGCTCGACGTTCGGCGCCCTGCTGGCGACGCGCCAGGCCGTCCAGTTCGCGATCGCCGACGCCCGGGTCAAGATCAGCGCCGCGCGGCACCTGACCTGGGAGGCGGCCTGGGACGCCGACCAGGGGCGGGACGCACGCACCAAGGCCTCGATCGCGAAGCTGTACGGGACCGAGACCGGGTTCGCGGTCGTGGACGCCATGATGCAGATCCTGGGCGGCATGGGCATGACCAAGGACCTGCCGCTTGAGCACTGGTTCCGCGGCCTGCGGGTCTCCCGCGTCGTCGAGGGCCCGAGCGAGATCCACCGCTTCCTCATCGCGCGCGACATGCTGGGCGCGGCCGCGCTCGGCCGCACTTCGTGAGCGCGCCTGCGAGCGAACCAGTAAGCACAGTGCGTCCGCGAATGCGGACTCCGAGCGCCAGCGAGGTGGCCGTATGAGCGAGCTTGCGAGCGAACCAGTAAGCACAGTGCGTCCGCGAATGCGGACTCCGAGCGCCAGCGAGGTGGCCGTATGAGCGAGGAACTCGGGCCGCTGCTGCGGCCGTCGTCCGTCGCGATCATCGGCGCGTCGGCGGTCCCGGACATCATCCCCGGCCTGCCGCAGCGGATCCTCGCCCAGCACGGCTACCGGGGGACGGTGTACCCGGTCAACCCGCGGCATCAGTCGATCGACGGCCTGCGCTGCTACCCGGACATCGGGTCGGTGCCGGGGCCGGTGGACGTCGCCCTCATCGTGGTCAACGCCACCCAGGTGGCGGCGCTGGCCGAGCAGTGCGGGCGGGCCGGCGTCCGCTACGCGGTGATCATCAGCTCGGGGTTCGCCGAGCAGGCCGACGGCGGGCCGCGCCAGGACGAGCTGCGCGCGGTCTGCGACCGTTACCCGCGCATGCGGGTGCTCGGCCCGAACGGCGAGGGCTACATCAACGTCGTCGACGACATTCCCGTCGGGTTCAGCCCGATGGTCAACTACGAGCGCGGCCTGGACCGGCTGCGGGCCGGCGACGTCGCGGTCGCCGCGCAGAGCGGCGGGCTCGGGTTCGCGCTGTTCAACGACGGACTCGCCCGCGGCCTCGGCTTCAGCCACGTCGTCACCGTCGGCAACGAGGTCGACCTCGACGTCGCCGACGTCGCCGCGCTCCTGCTCGACGACCCGGCCACCCGGGTCATCCTGCTGTTCCTCGAGGGCATCGACGACCCGGGCCGGCTGGCGAAGCTCGGCGCGGACGCGCGGCAGCGCGGCAAGCAGGTGATCGCGGCCAAGATCGGCGGCACCGCCGCCGGGCGACGGGCCGCCCTCGCGCACACGGCTCACGACGCGGGTGACGGGGCGGCCTTCGCCCGCGCCTTCGCGGACGGCGGCATCCCCGTCGCGGCCGACCAGGAAGAACTCGTCGACCTCGCCCTGGCGTTCTCCCGCACGAAGACGCCGGCC
>DAHWEX010000227.1 GCA_027326205.1 Actinomycetota bacterium | reverse complement strand
GGCCGCGGCCGCCGCCAGCGGGCAGGCGCCGGTCCTGCTCGGCATGCCGGCCCGCCGAAGCTGACCGCCCGGCCATGCTGATCGCCGTCGTCGGCGCCACCACGGCCGGCAAGTCCGACCTTGCCGTTGACCTCGCGCTCGCCCTGGACGGCGAGGTCGTCAACGCCGATTCCATGCAGCTCTACCGGGGGATGGACATCGGCACGGCCAAGCTGACCATGGACGAGCGCCGGGGCGTGCCGCACCACCTGCTTGACGTCTGGGACGTGACCAAGACCGCGAGCGTCGCCGAGTACCAGGACCTCGCCGACGCGGCGGTCGCCGACATAGCCAGGCGCGGCAAGGTCCCGGTTCTCGTCGGCGGGTCCGGCCTCTACATCAGGGCCGCGCTCGGCGACCTGGAGTTCCCCGGTACGGACGAGGCGGTCCGCGGCCGCCTCGAAGCCGAGCTCGCGTCCCGGGGCCCGGCTCCGCTGCACGCGCGCCTGGCGGAGCGGGACCCGGTCGCGGCCGCCGCCATCGCGCCGGGCAACGGCCGTCGCGTCGTCCGCGCGCTTGAGGTCATCGAGCTGTCCGGCCGTCCGTTCAGCGCCACGATGCCCGGCTACGACGGCGGCCGCCCCGCGATCCAGCTCGGCGTCCAGGCGGACCGCGCGGAACTCGACCACCGCATCGAGGCCCGGGTCGACCGGATGTGGGCGGCCGGCTTCGAGGCGGAGGTCCGCCGCCTGGCCGGCCAGGGGCTGCGCGAGGGCAAGACCGCGAGCCGGGCTCTGGGCTACCAGCAGGTGCTCCGCTACCTCGACGGCGCCCTCACCCTCGACCAGGCCCGGGCCGAGACCGTCCGCGCCACGCGCCGCTTCGCGCGCCGCCAGGAGTCGTGGTTCAGGCGCGACCCCCGGGTCCGGTGGCTGACGGCCGGCGCGGACCTGCGGGCCCGCGCCATGTCCGAGATAGCCAGCCGAACGGTTCCGTGACTCCGCCCCGTCAGCCGGCCAGGCGGTAGGCCCGGCGGGCGTTGTCGGCGCCGATGAGCCGCGTGATGCGCTCCGCGTCCGCGTAGCTCAGGTCGTCGTCGGCCAGCCGGTCCGACAAGAACGCCGACAGCGCCCGCCGGAACAGGTGCGTGCCCAGGTAGTACAGCTCCGGCAGCCCGAAGGCGTCGGAAGAGAACAGGAACTTCCGCAGCGGCACCAGTTCGAGCGCCTCGCCGAGCAGCGCGGTGGCCCGCGCGCCGACGTTGTGCGTGGCGAGGCCGAGGTCGGCGTACACGTGCGGGAAGACCTGCGCCAGGTAGCCCGCCTCCCGGTGGTACGGGTAGTTGTGCAGCAGCATCACCGGCGCCCCGGTCGGCTCGAGCGCCCGCAGCAGGCCGGTGAGCAGGAGCGGGTTGCACTGGTGCAGGTCGATGTCCCGGTCGCCGTACCCGACGTGGAACTGGACGGGCAGCCGCAGGTCGGCGGCGCACCAGATGAAGAACCGGTGCAGCACCTCGTCGGCCAGCCGGGGCAGGACCCCCTCGGCCTTGCGCGCGCCGGCGAGCCAGCGGGCGACCGCCACGATCACCTCGCCGTCGCTCGGCCGCCTGCCGTCGAGCGCGAGCCCGACCCGGTACGCCGCGATCGACTTGAAGCCGACCACCCGGGCGCCGAACGCGGGGGTGATGAGCCGTTCACCGAGCGCGTCGCGTTAGGCGCCGGGGAACGCGGCGGCCCGCACCCCGGACCGGGCCAGCGTCTCCGCGACCTGCTCGAGCCGGACCACCTCGAACGCGGCCGCCCCGGCGAACCCGGCCGTCTCTCCGGGGGACAGCAGGTCGTCGGGGGCGTAACCGCTGTCCACGCACAGCGCGTCGAGCCCGGACGCGCCGAGGAGCCGGCGGTTGACCTCGTCGTCGCCGAGCTCGGCCCGCCGCTCGGCGTACGCCGCGGCGCTCGCGTGCGGCTCCAGCCCGAGCAGCGGCGGGCACCAGCGCCGGAAGGCAAGCCCGGCGAGGGAGTCAAACGGCGTCCCGTCGGCCGCCGCGGCCCCGTCGGCCTCGTTCAGCAGCCCGGCCAGGTCGCCGCCGCCGCGCAGCACTCCGTGGCAGTGATGGTCGACGAGCGGTTGCGTGGCAACGAAGGGGAGCAGGGGCCGCTGCGGGCCGGCGAGGGACGGCATGCGCTCCATGCTAGGCCGCCATTGTTTCGGGATGAGATTGCTGTGGCTCGCGTTTATAGCGAGGCAAGATTTCGCTTCTGCTTGTGGAGAAAAGGGAAATGGCGACTGCTGCCTCAAGAATCACCTGAGCCGGCACAATCCCCGAAGCGGACCGGTGCCCTTATCCTTTAATCACTGAGTGTGAGCATCGCTAAACTATTTGTGATTTTTTTGCCCGCAACCTCTGGGTATTTGGCCCATCTGTCGTTACTATCGAATCAAGAGCCAGGCAATGAAAGATCAAGGCGCAGGACACGCGCCCAAATCGATTACAGAGAGTGATTTTAAGAGGACCGGGAGTAAGCAATGACGGACCCGCGAAACGCTCAGCCCGGCTCTTACGAACCATCCGGATACGGTGCCGAGGGCCGGGAGCGATCCCGAGTGGCACCGGAACCCGGAAGGGGCCGCGCCCAGCCGCACCGGCCGGGCGCGCCAAATCCGGCGGGCTGGTTCCCGCCGCCGGCCGGGGAAGCGGCCCCCCCGGTCCGGTCCAGGGAACCAGCCCGCTCGGAGGAGTCCTGGTCCGGCCCGGCGCCCGCGGCCGGCGGGGGCGCGGCCGAGACGCCGTGGCCGGCCCTGGCCCGGCCGTTGCCGCGCCGCATCCGGGTGGTCGGCCCGACGGAGGCGCTGCGCGGCACCCCGCAGGCTCCGCAGGCTCCGCAGACATCGAAAACCCCGCAGGCCCCGCAGGCCCCGGCGGCGGCCCCGGTCGCGGCGGGGCGCCGTCCCGTGGCCAGACCGCCGCGTCCGCCGCGTCCGCCGGTCGTCGGCCCGACGGAGGCGCTGTACGGCCGGCCCGGCGGCCCCGGCCTGGACGTGCCGGCCGGCGCGGTTCCCGGCCTCCCCGGTCACGGCCGCGGCACCGGCTGGCAGCTCGCCCAGCGAGTCTGGGCGGACTCCGGCGTCGCCTGGGAAGAGCCCGCGGCCGCGCACGAGGCTGACCGGGCCGAGGCGGCCGGCTACCGGCCGGACCAGCGCCCGACCCGTCCCGACATCCCGGTGCTCCGTGACGCCGCCGTGGCCGGCCCGGTCCTTCCCGGCGCGTCCCTGCCGCGCCGGGGCGTTCCCGGCCGCACCGCGCCCGCTGCCGGAATGGGCCCGTGGCCCGTCCAGCAGCCCTCGGCCGCGCTGCGGCCGCCGTCCGCACCGCAGCGCCCGCAGCGCGGTGTCCCGGACCCGGCCGACGAGGAACTTCCGCCGGCGGTCCGGTCGTTGCCCGGGCGCATCCGCAGGGCGAGCGAGGGCTGGAGCCAGATCCCGCCCGGTGCCCCGGAGCGGTCTGCGGCCGGCGGCCGCGACGGCCAGGCGCCGCCGCTCCCGGCGCCGGCGGGAGGGGCGGCGCCGGCCTCCCGGTTCGCCCCCGCGCCGTTCGCCCCGGCCTCGTTCGCCCCGGCCTCGCCGTTCACGCCGTCCGCGGCCTTCGCCGCCCCCCGGCCGCCCGCCCCGCGGCGAGCGCCCGAGGAGCCCCCGCCCTTCGGCGGCCGGCGGCCGCCCGGCGACCGCGAGTTCTACGGGGACCGCGAGTCTTACGGGGACCGCGAGTCTTACGGGGACCGCGAGTCTTACGGGGACCGCGAGCCTTACGGCGACCGCGAGCCTTACGATGACCGCGAGTTCTACGACGACCGCGAGTTCTACGGCGACCGCGAGCCGTACGGGTCGCGCACGCCCGCCGGGCTGGCGTCCGTGCCGCTGAGCGCGCCCGTCGCCGCGCCGCCCGCCGCGCCGGACGAGCTTTTCCGCGCGTGGCAGGGATCGGTGGACGAGGCCGCCGGGCGGGGTGCCTCCCGGCCCGCCCGGCGGCCGGCGGGGACGGGCGCCCGCCGCCAGCGCGGCTGGCAGGCCGCCAAGATCGGCGTGCCCGCCGCCGTCATCGTCACCGTCGGCGCGGGCGCGCTGATGATGCTGACCGGCCGGGCCAACGAGATGCTCGCGGAGCGTGCGGCGAGCAACGGAGCGCTTTCCTCGGGAAAGCAGACGAGCGGGCCCGTCGCCTCGGGGCAGACGAGCGTCGGGCCCTCGTCCGCGGCCAGCATGACCCTGGCTGGCTACCCGGCCGGGCACGGCGCGGTGACGGTCACCGCGCTGTGGTCGGCCGGGGGGACCACGATGGCGGTCGGCTACGCGGACGGTCACCCGGCGGTGTGGCGGCATGCCCCCGGCGGGACCTGGTCGCTGGTGTCCGCCGCGGCGCTCGGGGGGATAACGGGGCAGCTGACCTCCGTTGCCGAGGGACCGTCCGGCTGGATCGCCGTCGGCTCGGTCACGCGGAACGGGGCGACCGCGCCCGCGGTCTTCACCTCCGCGGACGGCGTGTCCTGGCAGCAGGCGACCACCCTGACCGGCGCCGCCGGCGACGGCGCGCAGTTCCTCGGCGTCGCGGCGGGCGCCGGCGGCTACCTGGTTGTCGGCCGGCAGGGCGCGGGCAGCCAGGCGTCCGTCGCCCTGTGGTGGTCACGCGACCTGCGGACCTGGGTGAACGGCGAGAACAACGGCCCGGCGGGCTCGTTCGCCGACGCCGCGATCGCCACCACGGCCGGCTTCGTCGCGGTCGGCTCGGAAAACGACTGCCATACGCTGTGGACCTCCGCGGACGGCCAGCACTGGACCGCGCACGACCTCGCCAAGCCCGCCGGGGCCGCCACCGCGACGCTCACCGCGGCCGCGGCGGGGCAGGGCGGCCGGGACGACCGTTTCGTCGCGGCCGGCTTCGCCACCACCGCCGCGGGGAACGTCCCGATCGTGGTGACCGCCGCCAACGACGGCACCCACGTCACCCAGACCGTGCTCACCTCCGCCCACGGCCCGGCCGCGGTCACCGCGGTCACGGCGACGGCCAGCGGCTTCGTGGCCGTCGGCACGGCCGGCCCGGCCAGCGCACGGCACGCCGTGACCTGGACCTCGCAAGAGGGCCGCAGCTGGACCCAGGCCGCCGCTGTTCAGGCGGCCGGCGTCAGCGAGATCACCGCCGCGACCGCGACGGCGGCCAGGACCGTCACGGCCACCGCCCAGGACGGCGGCGCCCCCGCCATCCTCACGGTCCCTGCCCCGTAACGCACCCCGCCCCGCCCGTAACGGCGCGGAGAGCGGGGCCCGGGCGGCTGGTCAGGGGAGCGGGACGCGGTTGATGGAGGCGTCCAGGACCTCGGCGGTGTGCGCGGTGCTCATGATGACGCCCTGGGCGGACAGCGCGGCCGAGATCTGCAGCGTGCACCCGGGGTTGGCCGAGATGAGCAGCTCCGCCCCGGAGGCGGACACCGAGTCGGCCTTCCGCCTGCCCAGTTCGCGGGCGGCCTGCGGCTGCAGCAGGTTGTAGACGCCGGCCGAGCCGCAGCACACTCCGGCGTCCCGCAACTCCGTCAGCTCAAGCGACGGGATGCCGCGCAGCAGGGCGCGCGGCGCGTCGGTGATCCGCTGCGCGTGCCCCAGGTGGCAGGCGTCGTGATAGGCCGCCCGCACCGGGACCGGGTGCCGCTCGGCGGCCGGCCCGAGGTCGTCGAGGAACTCGGCCAGGTCGCGGACGCGGGCCGACAGCGCCGCCGCCCGCGCCGCCCACGCGGGCGAATCGGCGAACAGCCGCTCGTACTCCTTCATCGCCGACCCGCAGCCGGCCGAGTTGACGACGATCGCGTCGACCCCGGCCGCCTCGAACGTCTCGATGGTCCGCCGCGCGAAACCCGCGGCCTCGGCCGCCCGCCCGGAGTGCAGCGACAGCGCGCCGCAGCACCCCTGCGAGCGCGGGATGATCACGTCGCACCCCTCGGCGGCGAGGACCCGCGCGGTCGCCTCGTTCACCCGGGGGAAGAACACCGACTGCACGCACCCGGTGAGCATGCCGACCACCGCGCGCCGCGCCCCGCGCGCGGCCACCCGCCGCGGAAGCCGGCCGGCCGCGGCTCCCCTGGCGGCGGGCGGCGCGAGCCGCAGCGCCTGCTCCGCGGCCGGGGAAACCCGCCCCACCAGGCCCGACCGGGCGAGCACCCAGTCCGCCCCGGTCCGCTGCAGCGCGCGCAGCGGCGCGACCGCCAGCCGCAGCCGCTGCGGGTAGGGGAATAGGGCGAAGATCGCCTCCCGGGTCACCCGGTCGCGCAGCGGCCGCTCCGCCCCGGGCACGGCGCCGCCGGGCGCGCCCTCGGCGGACTCGCTCCCGGCCGACTCGGTCCACTCCCGGGCCGCCTCGATGATCTGGTCATACCGCACCCCGGACGGGCAGGCGGTCATGCACGCCATGCAGCCCAGGCACCGGTCGAAGTGCTCGCCGGCCGCGGGCGTCAGCGGTGCCCCGTCGAGCAACTGGCTCACCAGGTGGATCCGCCCGCGCGGCGAGTCCATCTCCTCGCCCCACAGCGAGTACGTCGGGCAGGCCGGCAGGCAGAACCCGCAGTGCACGCAGTCCTTCACCACCGAACGGAGCCGTTCCTCCGCCCCGTCCGCCCCGTGACCCGCCGGCGGTCCCTGCACCACGTCATCGCTCATTCAAAGTCCCTTACCGCAGGTCGAAGGAGAGCTCGGTCGGCCATGAAAACGGGAAGCGCCGTGCCCACCGCGGTCACGCGCTTTCCGGGAAGCGGCCGGGGGACAGCCGGTGACCAGGGTCGAACTGGTCCTTGACCGCGCGCATCAGCGCCAGGCCGGGGACCGTGCCGTTCATCCCGCCGCGCGCGGCCAGCTCTCCCCGGACCGCCGCGGGCGCGGCGAGCACGGTGACCGCCCCGCGTTCCCCGGCCACCGCCGCGCGCACCGCGGCGACGAACTCCGCGACCGCCGCCGGGATCGCCTGGCCGGCCGTCCCGCCCGGATCCGCGGTCCATTCCGGATCGCCCCCGGCTTCGCCGGCAGCGCCTGGCTGCCCGAGCAGCCCCTCCGCCGGAGTGCGGAGGTAGAGGACGCCTGCGCCGGCCGAGCCCGTGATGAGCGGGGACACGCCAGCCTGCGCGGCCGCCGCATCCACCGTGTCAAGCACCCGGGCGAGCGCCGACACCCAGAACGACACCCGGATCAGCGTCTGCCCGGGGCCGGCCTGCGGGGCACCCGGCCACCAGGCCGGCGGCGCGTCCGCGACGACGCCGTCGCCCAGCAGCCCCGCCATCCGGGCCGCCCGCGCGGCAACCCCGTCGGGCGAGCCCTCGAGCAGGACGCCGACCCGGATCGGCCCGCCCGGCCCGGGGCGGGACAACTCGACGGCCGACGCGACCAAAGGCGAGTTCGCCGCCGCGGCCACCGCGTCGCACGCGGCCGGGACCGCGGCGTACCCGGCGGTGACGAACGCGCGGGCGGCCGGCCGCGGGTGCAGCCGGAACGTGGCCTCGGTGATCAGGCCCAGGGTGCCGGCCGACCCGGCGAAGAGCTTGCCGAGGTCGTAGCCGGCGACGTTCTTGACGACCTTCCCGCCGGACTTCGCGATCGTGCCGTCCGCCCGCACGATCGTGATCCCGATCAGCAGGTCGCGCGGCGTCCCGTAGCGCAGCCGGCGCGGCCCGGCGAGGCCGGAGGCGACCACTCCGCCCACGGACGCCGCACCGGGCACGTCGAGTGCGATCTCCTGCCCGGCCCGCGCCAGCGCGGCCTGGACGTCGCCGATGCGCGCCCCGGCCTGCACCCGGGCCACCAGGTCGCCGTGCGCGTGCTCGGTGACCGCGTTCATCCGCGACATGTCGATGACCAGGTCGCAGCGCGCGGCCGGAGTTCCCCACCACAGCCGCGACCCCGTGCCGCGGGCCACGACCGCGAGGTCGTGCCCGGCGGCGACGCGCATGACGGCGGCCGCCTCGGCGGTCGAGCCCGGCGACGCCACCAGCGCGGGAACCGGGGCGCCGCCGTCGCCGGCATCCGCGGCCTTGCCCTTGCGGACCTTGCCGCAGGCGGTGACCAGGTCCTTGCGCACCACGTCCAGGTCCACGCTCACCGCGGTCCCCTCCCGCCGCCGGCCGGGCAGCGCATGGCCGGGCCGGCGAAGACACGGTCCGTTCGCCATCCCATTAGAAGATCTCCGCGCCGCTGGGGGCGGGGCGGGGCCCCCGGCGGTGACCGGGGACCTCGCCGCACAGGCGCGGGGTCGGGAAGATCTTGCCGGGGTTGCACAGCGAGGCCGGGTCGAAGGCGCACCGGACAAGCTGCATGGTGTCCAGGTCGGCCGCGCTGAACATCTTCGGCATGTACCGCGACTTGTCCACCCCGACGCCGTGCTCCCCGGTGATCGACCCGCCGTACTCGATGCACGCGTCGAGGATGGCCCCGGAGACCGACTCGGCCCGTTCCGCCTCGCCGGGCACCGCGTCGTTGTACAGGACCAGCGGGTGCAGGTTCCCGTCGCCCGCGTGGAAGACGTTCGCGACCCGGATGCCGGACTCGGCCGACAGCGCCGCGATCCGGGCTAGGACGTCGCCGAGCGCGGTGCGCGGCACCACCCCGTCCTGGACGATGTAGGCGGGGGAGAGGCGGCCGACCGCGGCGAACGCGGACTTGCGGCCCGCCCAGATCCCGGCCCGCTGCGCGGGGTCGTCGGCCGCGCGGATCTCACGGGCCCCGGCGGCCTCGCAGAGCTTCCTGACCGTCGCGAGTTCGGCCTCCACCTCGGCGGCGGGCCCGTCCAGTTCCACCAGCAGCACCGCCGACGCGCCCTCGGGGTAGCCGCAGTGCACGGCGGCCTCGGCCGCCTCGATGGACAGCGCGTCCATCATCTCGATCGCGGCGGGCACGATCCCGGCCGCGATGACGTCGGTGACCGCGCGCCCGCCGGCCTCCAGGGAGTCGTAGGCGGCGAGGACCAGGTGCACCGCCTCGGGGGCCGGGGTCAGCTTGACCACGATCTTGGTGACGATGCCGAGCGTGCCCTCCGAGCCGGTGAACGCGCCGAGCAGGTCGTACCCGGCGGTCGCGCCGGTGCCGGCGCCGAGCCAGGTCAGCTCGCCGGCCGGGGTGACGATCTCGAGCCCGAGCACGTGGTTGACCGTGAACCCGTGCTTGAGGCAGTGCGCGCCGCCGGAGTTCTCCGCCACGTTCCCGCCCACCGAGCAGACGACCTGCGACGACGGGTCCGGCGCGTAGAACAGCCCGTGCGGGGCCGCGGCCTGGGTCACCGCCAGGTTCGTGACGCCGGGCTCGACGACCGCGCGCCGCGACACCGGGTCGACCTCGAGCACGCGGCGCATCCGCGACAAGACGATCAGCACGCCCTCGGCGTGCGGGACCGCGCCGCCGGACAGGCCGGTGCCGCTGCCGCGGGCCACGAACGGCACCCCGGCGGCCGCGCACGCCCGCACGACGGCCGCGACCTCCGCGGCGGTTTCCGGCAGCACGACGAGCGCGGGCACAGTCCGGTGCGAGGTGAGCCCGTCGCACTCGTAGGTCCGCAGCTCAAGCGGGTCGGTGAGCACGTCGCAAGCGCCGCAGATCTCCCGCATCGCCGCCGCCAGGGTCACAGCCTTCGCAGTCATGTCTAGCCTTCCTCCGGCATGCGCTCGTACCCGGGCAGCGTCAGGAACTCCGCGAAGGAGTCCGCGAGCGCGACCTCGGTGAACAGCGCGACCGCCCGGCCGTACCTGGCGGTGTCGAAGTTCTCGCCGGACAGCTTCTGGATCTTCCCGAGTTCCTCATCGATCATGCGCTCGACCAAGTCCTTTGTCACGAGCGGCCCGTCGTCGAGGGTGACCTCGTTGCGGATCCACTGCCAGATCTGGGACCGGCTGACCTCGGCCGTGGCCGTGTCTTCGATCAGGTTGGCCGACTCGATCCCGACCGTGCCGCTGCCGCCCAGCCAGGCCGCCAGGTACTGCAGCGCGGCGGAGACGTTGGCCCGCAGGCCCGCCTCGGTGATGCCGCCGGGCGTCTTGGTGACGGCCAGGAGATCGGCGGCGGTCACCGAGACGTCGGGCCGCTGCCGGTCGAGCTGGTTCGGCCGCTTTCCGAGCACGGCGTCGAACACCTCCCGGCACACCGGCACCAGGGCCGGGTGCGCCACCCGGGAACCGTCGAACCCGTCGTAGGCCTCGCGGGCCTTGTCCTCGCGGACCAGGGCGAGCGCGATTTCGTTGACCGCGGCGTCGCGCCGGGACGGGATGAACGCCGCCGTGCCCCCCAGCGCGAACGCCCCGCGCTTGTGGCACGTCTGCACCAGCAGTTCCGTGTACGCGCGCAGGAACGGGGCGGTCATCGTCACGGCATTCCGCTCGGGCAGGGTAAAGTCCCGGCCGCGCATCCGGAACTTCTTGATGACCGAGAACAGGTAGTCCGCGGGTCCCGCGGCCAGCCCGGCGCAGTGCTCCCGCAGCTCGAAGAGGATCTCGTCCATCTCGAACGCCGCCGTGATCGTCTCGATCAGCGCGGTCGCCCTGATCGTGCCGCGCGGAAGGCCCAGGTAGTCCTGGGCGATGGTGAACGCGTCGTTCCACAGCCGCGCCTCGGCGGCGGACTCCAGCTTCGGCAGGTAGAAGTACGGCCCCCGGCCCTTGTCGAGCTGGCGCTGCGCGCAGGCGCTCACGTAGAGGGCGAAGTCGGTGAGGCTCGCCGACGCCCGCCGTCCGTCGATCGCGATGTGTTTCTCGTCCAGGTGCCAGCCGCGCGGCCGGACCACGATGGTCGCCAGCGTGTGGTCGGGGTGCAGGGCGTAGGGCCGGCCGTCCGGCGTGGTGAAGTCGATGGTCCGGTCCAGCGCGTCCTTGAGGTTGAGCTGTCCCTCGATCATGGCGGACCACCGGGGCGCGCTGGCGTCCTCGAAGTCGGCGAGCCAGACGCCGGCCCCGGAGTTGAGCGCGGTTACCGTCGTTTTCCGGTCGGGGGGCCCGGTGATCTCCACACGCCGGTCGGCGAGCCCCGGCGCCGGCGGCGCCACCCGCCACGAGGCGTCGGCCCGGATGTGCCTGGTCTGGTGCGAGAAGTCGAGCGTCCCCCCGCCGGACAGCTGCGCCTGCCGCCGCCGGCGCGCGGCGAGTGCCTGCCACCGGCGCTCCGCGAGCGCGTCGTGCAGGGCGACCAGGAGTCCCAGTGCCCGCGGCGAGAGGACCTCCACGTACCGCTCCGTGTCAGGTCCGGCGATGCGCATGCGCTCGGGCATGGACAGCATGGTGGTACCTCCCGCAACCTACGCGTCTGTCTATCGTAGGCACGGCTGTCTATCGTAGGCACGGCCCCGCGGGTCGCACGAGCACCAGGGGCCGGCGGGAGCGGGCCGCGGCGCGGGAATTCGATGGAATGCCCCATGGTACGGTTAATAAAGAACCTTATTCTTTTCATCCGTGCCTCTGTGATACACTGACCGGATATCTTAAAAAGAATAAGGCCTTCTCGTCAGGACATAAAAAAAGCCGACGGTTGCCGACTCTCGGGAGTATATCAACCACTATGGTAATTCGTCAAACGGATTCCGAGCCAACCGTGGAAAGCCCCCTCGTGGAAAGCCCGGCCGAGGCGAACGGCTACGCCGCCGCTATCAGCGCCGAGCAAGAATACGTGACGATGCTCTACGGCCTGCTTGACCAGGCGCGGGAGCGCAGCAAGCGGGAACTGGCGAACGTGCTTGACCGGGGCGGGGACGGCGGCACGCACCAGGCCCGGCTGGAACGGGACATCTCGGCGGTCGAACTCGGGAAACGCGTCGCCCAGCTGAACCTGACCGAGCGCGGGCTGTGCTTCGGCCGCACCGACGACGATAAGCGAGACACCCTTTACATCGGCCGAATCGGCCTGCGCGACGGCGAATACGAGCTGAAGCTCGTCGACTGGCGCGCGCCGGCCGCCCGGCCTTTCTACGCCGCCACTCCGCGCACTCCGGTGGGCCTGGTCCGCCGCCGCCACATCTACACGCGGCTGCGCCAGGTCACCGGCGTCGACGACGAGGTATTCGACCTGGACAAGCTGTCCGACGAAGACAGGAGCACGCTGTCCGGCGAGGCGGCGCTCATCGCGGCGGTGTCGAGCGCGCGAACGGGGCGGATGGCGGACGTCGTCGCCACCATCCAGGCCGAGCAGGACCGGGTGATCCGGGCCGACCTGTCCGGCGTGCTCGTCGTCCAGGGGGGCCCGGGCACCGGCAAGACGGTCGCCGCGCTGCACCGCGCCGCCTACCTCCTCTACACCCACCGCCGCGTCCTGGAGCGCCGCGGCGTCCTGGTCATCGGCCCGAACGCCACGTTCCTGCGCTACATCGGCCAGGTGCTCCCGTCCCTCGGCGAGACCGATGTCGTGCTGCATACCCTCGGCGACCTGTTCCCCGGCGTGCACGCGAGCGACACCCGCGACCCCGCGGCGGTGATCAAGGGCGACGAGCGGATGGTCCGCGTGCTGCAGCAGGCGGTCCGCGACCGGCAGACCGCGCCCGGGCGCGACGTCACGGTCGACGCCGACGGCGTGCTCATCCCGCTCAAACGCGAGGCGATCCTGCGCGCCCGCGACCGCGCGCGCTCCACCCGCAAGGCGCACAACGTCGCCCGCAAGCTCTTCGTCACCGAACTGCTCACCGAGCTGGCCTGGTCAGAGGCCAAGGTGCTGAACCGCCCGCTCGACCCCGAGGACGTCCCGGACGCGCGCGCCCGCCTCTGGGACCTCGACGGCGTCTACGCCGCGCTCGACGGGTTCTGGCCGCTGCTCACCCCGCAGGCGCTGGTGGCCGGCCTGCTGCGCTCCCCGCAGGCGATCCGGTCGGCCAGTGGTTCGGTGTTGAACCGGCCAGAACGGGACCTGCTTTCCCGCCCGGGGCACCCGGCGCGCTGGACGGTGGCGGACGTTCCCCTGCTCGATGAGGCCGCCGAACTGCTCGGCGTCGACGACTCGGAGCAGAAGGCGGCGCAGCGGGCGCGGGACCGCGCCCGCCGGGCCGAGCAGGAGTACGCGCAGGAGGTGCTCGACAACGTCATCGTCCAGGGCATGGAGTTCTCGATGACGGTCGGCGAGCTCGGCCTGCTCGACGCCGAGCGGCTCTCGGACTGGAACTCGGGCGGCGGGGTGGCGTTCTCCACCGCCGAGCGGGCCGCGGCCGACCGCACCTGGGCCTACGGCCACGTCATCGTCGACGAGGCGCAGGAGCTGTCCGCGATGGCGTGGCGGATGGTGCTGCGGCGCAACCCGTCGCGTTCGATGACCGTGGTCGGCGACGTGGCCCAGACGGGCTCGCCGGCCGGCGCGACCTCGTGGCGGGGGATGCTCACCCCGCTGTTCGGCAGTCGCTGGCGCGAGGAGCGCCTCACGGTCAACTACCGGACCCCGTCGGAGATCATGGAGGTCGCGGCCGACGTCCTGGCCTCGGCGTCCCCGGACGAGCGCCCGCCGGACTCGGTCCGCTCCGAGGGCGTGTCCCCCCGGGCGGTCCGCGTCCCGGCCGCCGACCAGGCCGCCTGCGTCGCCCGCCAGACCCGCGCCGACCTGGCGGAGATCGGCGGCCCCAACCGCGGCCGCCTGGCGGTCATCGCCCCGGACGCGCTGATCCCGGCCCTGACCGCGGCCGTGCCGGAGGCGGTCCCGGGCGACAACCCCGAGTCGCTTGACTCGGCGGCCGCGCTGCTGACGGTCTCCCAGGCCAAGGGCCTTGAGTTCGACCGCGTGATCGTGGCCGACCCGGCCGGCATCGTGTCCCAGTCGGACCACGGCGCCCACGACCTGTACGTGGCGATCACCCGGGCCACCCACCGCCTGACGGTCATCCATGAGGGCGACCTCCCGCCCTCGCTCCGCGCCCTGCGGAGCTGAGCCCGCCGGGCGGCCGCAGTCAGGCAATCTTGAGCAGTTCGTCGCCGAAGTCGGCGACCAGCTTCAGCGTTCCGCCGAGCGCGGCGACGTAGCGACTCAGCACGGCCTGGGTAGAGACGTCGCCGCCCTCGATCTGGGAGACGCGGGCAACCGAGACACCCATTCGCGCGGCGACCTGCTCCTGGGTCATCCCGCGCCGCTTGCGCACCTCGGCGAGCCGCCAGCCGCGCGCTTCGTCGAGCATCGCGGCGAGCGCGGCCTCGAACTCCTCCCGCCCTCCGGCGGTCTCCACGGCGCGCTCCAGGTGCCCCGAGTCGCGCCAGCGTGACACGCTACTCACCAGCCGTCTCCTTCCTGCGTTCGGCCAGGTACTCGTCATATAGTCGCTCGGCGCGAGGGATCGCCGATCTGTACCACTTCGCCCACTGCCCCGACTTGTCACCAGCGACAAGCAGGACCGCGGCCCGCCATGGATCGAACACGAGCAGGATGCGTATCTCGCTGCGACCCCTCGACGGCGGCCGCAGTTCCTTCATGTTCGCGAGTGCCGACCCGGTGACCGAGTCCACCAACGGACGCCCCTCGGCTGGGCCATTACGTTCCAAGACCAGGATCGCCTGGTTCACCAACTGGTGACTGACCGGGTCCGACGCGTACAACGTGTCGAGAAAGGCCTCGACCTCGGTGGTCAGCAGGATCTCCCATGGCTCTGTCTCCCCCTGTTCGCCCCGCGCCATGCCCGATCACTTCCTTAAGAATATTCTTAACCTGAACGCGGCACAAGCCGCACCACCTCGTCTCCGAGGGCGCGCTGACGCATCGCGCCGCGAGTGCATCTTCAGACTAAGAAAGCGATCGCTGATCGTAACTGAATGGCTAAAATTTGTGATCAGTGAGGCGAATGAGGTAGTTGTGAACGCAATCTGTTGCCAGATGCAGTTCTCTTGATTCAGTTGCGGGCCGCGCCGCGGGATCACTTCCGGCCATGCCTACGATGGCCGGATGGTGATCTTCAGGGACGCCCGGCGCGACGAGGTGCCGCAGATCCTGGCTCTGCTCGCCGACGATCCCGTCTCGGCCAGTCGGGAAGCACCGCTCGACGACGTCTACCTGGCCGCGTTCGAGGACATCGCAGCCGATCCCCGCAACCGGCTGATCGTGGCGGAGGTCGACGGGCAGGTCGCGGGGACGCTGCAGTTGACCCTGATCCCCGGGCTGACCAGGCACGGCATGCTGCGCGGGCAGATCGAGGGCGTCCGCGTGGCCGCCGGGCAGCGCGGCCAGGGCCTGGGGCGCGCGATAACGAATCAGACGCTGAGCGCTTGCCAAGGAATCAGAGCACGGCCCGCATCAACCCGTAAGGAAACGCCGAGAGATCGTGCGACCCTTCGCTGATCCGTCTCGTAAGCGGCTGCCATACGGCCGGATTGGCTATTAGGGATGCCGAGTTCGGCGGCTACCTGCCGCCATCCAGACGTGGCCGTCTCTACTTCACCGATGATCCCGCGGGCGGCGAGCGGCGAAAGGCGGAAGGAATTGCCGACAGACAACGCAAGGTCGATGCTAGCGGCGGTGTCTTCGAGGTCGATGGCAGTACTCAACCGTGCCGGGTTGTCGGGATTGGGGTTCAGGTCGAAGGCAGGTGACAAGGCCCAGCCACCGCCGTGCCGCAGGAAGGCATGATTGCGTAGGTGGTCATCGGTGTTGGCGGTCAAGACGGAGAAGATGATCCGTCGGTACAACTCCCGCAGGTCGGCGCCGGCCTTCGGCGACAGCCGCTCGATTACCTCGGCGATCTCCAGGTAGCTGCGCCGTTCTCCGTCGGCGGCCTCCAGCATGGTGATAGCGCTCGCAAAGCCGATTCGCCTTCCCCCGGCGCGATCGAAGCGATGCACGAGCAGCACGTGCCGCCCCGCCACCGGTAGCAGTTGCGACTCGGCGACAGTGATGCCAGCCCGCTTGGCCAGACGTAGCTGGACTTCTTCCCAGCCGGTGACGTCCCACTCGTCCCACTCGTCGCTGTCGACGCGCGGAAATTTGGCGATGGTCAGTTGCCCCGCCGTGTCTGTGACGGCGGCCTTGGGGCGCGCGCCGCCGAGTGAGCTTCCCGCCGCAATAAGGTCCGCGAGATCGCTGTCGAGGCCGTCTTCCGTGCCGAGTCGGTCAGCAGCGCGCATGAGTCGCGCAACCTCGATCAGCCGCGGGACAGCATGCCGGTGGGCGGCGTAGTAGTTGGTGGTGCTGGGGCGACGGAAGCGGATGGCGCCTTGGCGAGTGTCATCACGGACGCCGAGCAGGAAGTCCGCCTTACCGAGCGTCCTTGGCGTGACTGACGCCGACCGGGCCCGCTCGCGTTCCTCCCGGCGCATCAGGTTCTCGCCCCAGCGATCCGGGGCGCTGTCGGCGAACGCACGGAACAACGCTGAACCTGGCGGTGAGCGGAAGACACCAGCAGCCTTGGGAAGCCCAGGGTCGAGCGCGTAGCCGACCGGATTGGCCAGGTAGGCCTCGGCGTACCGGAAGGTCGACGACTGCCCGCCGCGTTCATGGATCCAGAGTGTCCCGGTGGTCACTTCCTTCCCGTCGATTTCGACGGTGACCTCAACGGGCTCGCGCTCGGCCATCAGGTACGAACCCGCTTGGGCAGGACTTCGTCCATGCGCAGGCGGCCGACGTCGGTCTCGTAGGGGTCGGCGGCCTTGACGACCTCATCCATGATTCCGATGATGCGCAGCACCCGAAGCAGGTTCTCGGTCGACACGGTCCCCTTGCCCTGCTCGATGGCACGCAGGGTGTCCCTGGAGATGTCCGCCCGCTCGGCGACCTGGGCCGCCGTGAGACGGTTCAGTTTTCGCCAGGTTGATACGTGCTCGCCGAGCATGCGCAGCGCCCGCCTGACCGGAATTGGCGTGACATGCGGGCTCTTAGGGGCGACCACAGAAGACATAATACACTTCTATGCTGCTTGTAGTCGCCATTAATCCAGTGGAGCATGGCTTACTAGAGCTGTCACGAAGCGCCGAACGGGACCTCCGCCCCGCGCCCGCCCCGTTCGACCCGGCTGCTCACGAGAACGACCCTCCGCAAAGAATCCCTGGCGCTGCGCACCACGTTCCTGACCCGCCCGGCCCGCACGGCCGTCGACCTCGCCCGGATAGCAATGCTCGAGGTGGAGGCAAGGCCCGCATGATCTATCCGCCGGCCACGGTCCCACCGGCCAGCCGTCTCACGACCGACGCCCGCGTTCTAGAAGCCGCCCTGGAACCCGGCCGCGAAGCCACCCTCGCCCAATTCGCCGAATGACGATTCCGGTCTGCGGGGCTGGCTATGTGCCCCGCGGCCAGCTAAGAGCGTGTGTATCAAGTACTCATGGCTCGCAAAATGCGCAGTTAGTCACCCGGCATTGCCTAACGGTCAGGTCGGCCGCCTTCACGGATAAAGGCGCAGTCGCGGAGCTTTCTCGGTGCGGGCCGGGAAAGGCGTTGTGATATCACAGGCGAGTAAGTCGAGTGACTGCCGGTGATGATCGGATCCCGCAAGCCGGACGATGATCACGGAACTTTTTGGCACCACGGAAATTTCGAATGCTATGCGAGCACTTTATTTCCGTGAAACCAAATGTTTCCGCGATCACGCCGTCGATCGGTGCCTTCCGTATCGGATATAATGTGACATGTCCGACTTATGTCTGTCGGTGCTAACTAAGCAATCTTCTGTGCGGGCACGTTTTCTTTACATTGGGCGAATGGCTTACATTGTAAGGCTGTCTACAAAACGCCGGTAAGCGAAAATTCGGATAAAAAGGGAGGCTGCGCCGTGCCCGCATCGTCGGCGCGGTCAGGCGTGCGTCGCTCTGTGGCGCCAAGACCGGCCAGAAGCGACAGACCCTCCTCGGCTGGGTGGCCGACGGCGACAACGCGTGGCTGATCGTCGCCTCGGCGGCCGGCGCGACCGCGCATCCCGCCTGATACCACAACCTCGCCGCCCACCCCGACCAGGCGCAGATCGAGATCGGCGGCAAGACCGTCGACGTCAAGGCGACCCAGCTCACCGGCGCGGAACGCGATGCCGCCTGGCAGCGCGTCATCGCGGCCGTGCCCCGGTTCGCCGGCTACGAGAAGAAGACCGACCGGCTCCTGCCCGTCATCCGGCTCACGGCGGCGTAGGCCCGCAGGCTCACCGCGGCCTCGCGCTTCCGCCCGGGCCGCGGTAGGGGTAACCCCCCGCCGGATTGGGGGACTTCCCGGATGTGCCTCACGATGCATCGCCTCTAGCGTTGTATCTCGTGATGGTGATGATCGCGGCCGCTTTGGCCGCCGCTGTCCTCTACGGGGCCGGGGCAGCGGTTGAGCAGCGGCAGGCGGCCACGATACCGGAATCGTCGGCCGGACGGCCCGGGCTGCTGATCAGGCTGGCCCGCCAGCCTTTGTGGCTGCTGGGCCTGGCCGCGCAGATCGGCGGCTTCGCGGCGCACGCGACCGCGCTCCGCTCGGGCGCGCTCGCCAGCGTCCAGATGCTGGTCGCCATGGAACTCGTCGTCGCCGTGGTCGTCATGCGGCTCTGGTCGAGGCAGCCGCTCAGCCGGGCGTCCTGGGCCGCCGCGCTGGCGGTGGTCGCGGCGATCGCGATGTTCCTGGCGGCGACCTCGGCCGGCCATGCGCACGGCCACCTGGCGGCAGCGCCCGGCCATGGCGCGGGGGCCGCCGTCGGCGCGGTCGTCTCCGGGGGCAGCGCACTGGTGTTCGCCGCGCTGGGCCTGCGCCGCACGGGGAAGAGCCGCGCCGTTCTGCTCGCCCTGGCGGCCGGCCTGGCGGACGCCTGCTCGGCGGTGGTGACCCTGGCGTTCTCCCATGCGCTGGGCCACGGCGCGGCCGGCCTGTGGGCCTCGTGGACCGGGTACGCCCTCGTCGCCGCGGGAGCGGGGAACGTCCTGCTCACCCAGACCGCCTACCAGACCGGCCGCCCCATGATCACGCTGCCGATCATCTCCGCGGTCACCCCGGTGGCCAGCGTGGCCATCGGCACCGGGCTGCTCGGCGAGACGCCCGGGACCGGCCTGGCCGGCGGCCTTATCGCCTGCTTCGCCGTCCTCGTCGCGAGCATCGCCCTGGCGTGCCTCGCCCGCGAAGCGCCCCACTACGAGCCCCAGGGCGTGGAGACCCACGGCCTCCGGCACCGCCGCGCGCAGGCCCACCGCGGCGCGCAGGCCCAAAGCGCGGTGCCGGCGCAGGAACGGCGGCAGGATCTGGCAATCTTGTCTAGGTGATTCCCACCGCCCCGCAGATCCGGGCCATGCCCAAGGTCCTGCTGCACGACCACCTGGACGGCGGACTGCGCCCGCAGACCGTCATCGAGCTCGCGGACGAAACCGGCTACGAGGAACTTCCCAGCCGCGACCCGGGCGAGCTCACCAAGATCCTCACCGCCGGCGCGCACCGCGGCCACCTCAACCTGTACCTAGACGCGTTCCGGCACACGGTCGGGGTCATGCAGACCGCCAGCGCGCTGCACCGCGTCGCGCGGGAGGCCGCCGAGGACCTCAGCGACGACGGCGTCGTCTACGCCGAGATCCGGTTCGCGCCCGAACTGCACACCGAGCGCGGGCTGACCCTCGACCAGGTGGTCGAGGCCGTGCTCGACGGGTTCAACAGCGCGGGCCGGCCGATCCAGGTCCGCGCCCTGCTGACCGCCGTGCGCACCGCGGCCCGCTCCCTGGAGATCGCCGAACTGGCGGTCCGGCACCGCGACAACGGGGTCGTCGGCTTCGACATCGCCGGCGCGGAGGCGGGCTGGCCGCCGAGCCGTCACCTGGACGCGTTCCAGTACGTCCACCGGGAGAACTTCCACGTCACGATCCACGCCGGCGAGGGCTTCGGCGTGCCGTCGATCTGGGAGGCCGTCCAGTACTGCGGCGCGCAGCGGCTCGGCCACGGCGTGCGGCTCATCGAGGACATCCAGGTCAACGGCGACGGCACCGTCACGCTCGGCCGCCTGGCCAGCTACGTCCGGGACTGCCGCATCCCGCTGGAGATGTGCCCCACCTCCAACGTCCAGACCGGCGCGGCGCGGTCCATCGCCGCGCACCCGCTCAAGCTCATGCGCAAGCTCCACTTCCGGGTCACGGTCAACACCGACAACCGCCTGATGTCCCAGATCACGCTGACCGACGAGTTCGCCGCGCTGGTCAGGGAGTTCGGCTACGGCTGGCCCGACCTGCAGTGGCTCACGGTCAACGCGATGAAGAGCGCCTTCGCCCCGTTCGACGAGCGCCTGGACCTGATCAACAACGTCATCAAGCCCGGCTTCGAGGTGCTGACCGCTAGAGCGCTAGCGAGCGGAGGCTGACCTCCAGCGACTGCGCGAACTGCTCCAGCTTGTCGTGGCCGTGCCGGCGGGCCATCGCCACGGCGACCTGCGCCGCACAGCGGGCGTCGGCGAGCGCGTCGTGATGGCTGCCAAGGTGGACGCCGAACTCGGCCGCGACGTCCGGCAGCCTGTTGGAGCGCAGCGAGCAGGCTCGCCGCGCCAGTTCCAGCGTGCACAGCACGCTCAGCCGCGGCACCGGCCGGCTGGCGGCCGTGTTCGCCGCGCGCAGCACGCTGATCTCGAATGGCGCGTTGTGCGCGACCAGGAGGTCGTCGCCCACGTACTGCTCGATCCAGCCCGCCACCTGCCGCCAGGGCGGCGCGGACCGGACCATGGCGGGGGTGATGCCGTGCACCCGCATGTTCCAGGCACTGAACTCGGCGAACCCGGCGGGCGGCTGGATCAGCGTGTCCTTCTCATCCGCGATCCGGCCGCCGCGGACCCGGACCAGGCCCACCGCGCAGGCCGAGGCCCGCTTCGGGTTGGCGGTTTCGAAGTCGATCGCGGTGAAGTCGAGGCTCACTGGCAGAACTCCATAAGACCAAAGTCTTACCAGCTTTCTCCAGCAATGTCCCGCGAATGGCGTCGTTGTCATCACAGCGAGCCGAGCGGTTTCCCGGTCTGTGCCCGGCAGGGTGCGAGGACAGAAGGTGCCGTGCGGGCGCGCGGAGCTGTTCAGAACTGGCCAGTAACGGATGAGGGGCCCGCGGCGTTCCGCACATGGGCCGGTCGTCGCATGCTCCCCCGCCCACTCATTGCGGCGACCGGCCCTACGCATGTCCGGAGGTCATCGGACCTCTCATGGGACCTAATTCCTGATTCCTGCCCGAAAACGGGCAGGAATTTGCCCCGAGACCGTAGCGGCTGGCACAATAACGGCGTCTATGAATGAGTTCCAGCCGCGGAGCCCGGATAACCAGGAGCTAGTCCGCCACGTCGCGAGGAGCACGGGGCTGGACGAGGCGACCGCGGCGCGGGTCGTGGCGGACGTCGCCGCCTACTTCGGCCAGACGGTCGAGGAGTACGTCGTCAGGCGCCACGCGGAGCTGAAGAACAGGAACCGGAAGAACGACGACATCTGGCCGCTGATCAGCGCGGAGCTCGCCGCTCGCCGGTTCAAGGCGGGAGAGCTGTCGCAGCGCCAGTTGCGCCGCATCGTTTACGGCTAATGGGAGGGCAGATAACCGATGTGCGGGATCGTGGGATACATCGGCAAGCGGGACGCGACCCCCGTGCTTGTCGAAGGGCTGCACCGGCTTGAGTACCGGGGCTACGACTCGGCGGGGCTCGCGGTCATCGCGCGCGGCAGGCTGCAGCTCACCAAGACGGCCGGCCGCGTGCAGGACCTGCGGGACAAGCTCGGCGACAAGCCGGGCAAGGCCACGGTCGGCATCGGCCACACCCGGTGGGCCACCCACGGGGAGCCGAACGAGACCAACGCCCACCCGCACACCGACGCGGGCCACCGCATCGCCGTGGTGCACAACGGCATCATCGAGAACGCCGAAGCGCTCCGCGCCCAGCTCACCGGGGAGGGCGTCAGGTTCGCCACCGAGACCGACACCGAGTGCCTCGCGCACCTGGTCGCCAGGGAACTGGAGGCGAGCGACGAGGCGACCCTCGAAGAAGCGGTCGTCGCCACCCTGCGCCGCGTCGAGGGGGCCTACGGCCTCGCGTTCCTGGACACGAAGAACCCCGACCAGCTCGTCGTCGCCCGCAACGGCTCCCCGCTCGTGCTCGGCCTCGGCGAGAGCGAGATGTTCGTCGCCTCCGACGTCGCCGCGCTCGTCCGCTACACCCGCCAGGTCATCTACCTGGACGACGGCGAGGTCGCGACGATCAAGGCGACCGACTACCACACGACGACCCTGGCCGGCGGCGCGGCGGGTAACAGCGTCAAGACGCCGACCGTGGTGGACGCCGACGCCGACGACTACGAGCTCGGCGGGTTCAGCGACTACATGCGCAAGGAGATCTACGAGCAGCCCGACGCGATCCGCCGCGCGGTCATGGGCCGCCTGGACGAACGGTTCGCCACCGCTAAGCTCGGCGGCGTCAACCTCGACGCCCGCGAGCTACGCAACATCAAGCGGGTCAAGTTCCTGGGCTGCGGCTCCGCCTACTACGCGGGCCAGATGGGCGCGGCCCTGGTCGAAGAGCTCGCGCGCATCCCCGCCGACGCCGAGCCCGCCAGCGAGTTCCGTTACCGCAGCCCGGTCGTGGACCCGGACACGCTGTACGTGGCGGTGTCCCAGTCCGGCGAGACGAGCGACACGCTCATGGCCGTTCAGGAGCTCAAGCGCAAGGGCGGCCAGGTGATGGGCGCTGTCAACGTCGTCGGCAGCGCGATCGGCCGCGAGTGCGGCCACGGCATCTTCCTGCACGCGGGGCCGGAGGTCGCCGTCGCCTCCACCAAGGCGCTCACCAACATGGTGGTCAACTTCGCGCTGCTGTCGCTGCTCCTCGGCCGGGTCAGGGACCTGTCCGCCGCCCACGGCACCCGCGTGGTGAACGGCCTGCGGAACCTCCCGTCCCAGGTCGCCGGCATCCTCAACGCCGAAGCGGAGATCGCCGCGATCGCGCACCGCTACGCCGAGGCCGAGCACATGTTCTTCATCGGCCGGGTCCGCGGCTGGCCGGTCGCCCGCGAGGGCGCGCAGAAGCTCAAGGAGATCTCCTACGTGCACGCCGAGGCCTACCAGGCCGGCGAGCTGAAGCATGGCCCGCTCGCGCTCATCCAGCACGAGATGCCCAGCGTGGTGGTCATCCCGGCCGACGACCTCATCGCCAAGAACATCTCCACGGTCGAGCAGATCAAGGCGCGCGGCGGTCCGGTCATCGCGGTGACCAGCGTGGAAATCCCCGACGGCCTCGCCGACGCCACGATCCGCGTCCCGCGCGCCGAACCCGAGCTGGAGCCGATCCTCTTCAACATCCCGCTCCAGCTGTTCGCCTACCACGCCGCCGCGAAGCTGGGCCGCGACATCGACAAGCCCAGGAATCTCGCCAAGAGCGTGACCGTCGAGTAGCCGCCGCGGTCGCTAGACGGCGGCGGCCGACGCGATCTCCGCCGCGGGCTCGGCGAGCACGGGCGTCCCCATGGCGGCGAGCATCGCCTCGCTGACCTCCGCGGGGATCTGCTGCTCGCACCAGACGACCTTGCCGGCCGCCGTGCGGCGCACGCCCCACTTGGCGGCCATCAGCGAGACCACGTGCAGCCCGCGGCCGTTCTCCGCTTCCTTGTCGGCCTGCAGCACCCGGGGCAGCGCGGGGGAGGAGTCGTGGACCTCGCACGTCAGGCTGTCGGGCTCGAGGATGAGCCGGAGCAGGACCTCGCCGTTGGCGTACTTGATCGCGTTGGTGACCAGCTCGGAGACGAGCAGTTCGCTGCTGTCGATCAGGTCCTCGAGGCCCCAGCGCTTGAGCGGGTCGCGGATGAGCGACCGGGCCTGCCGCACCGAGGAAAGCTCGGGCTCGAGCCGGAAGCACACCCGGTGCTCCTCGGGGATGCGCCGCAGCTTGGCGATGAGCAGGGCGATGTCGTCGCGCTTGGCGTCGGAGTACACGCCGTCGAGCGCGGTCTTGCAGAGGTCCTCGAGGTCCTCCTCCGGAGCGCCCGCGCCGAACGCCTGCGCGAGCCGGTCGAAGCCCTCGGAGATGTCACGGTCGCGCGACTCGACGAGCCCGTCGGTGTACAGGACGAAGAGCGAGCCGTCCTCCACCGGGAAGACCGTGGTGTCCACCACGCCGTTGCCGACGCCGAGCGGCGGGCACGGGGAGACCTCCAGGTACTCGTTCCGGCCGTCGGGGTGCACGAGCAGCGGCGGGACGTGGCCGGCGACCGCGAGCTCGATCTCTCCGGTGACGCAGTCGTAGACCGCGTACGCGCAGGTGGCGAAGTGCGGCTCCCGCTCGCCGAGGGTCAGCATCAGCTCGTCGAGCTGCTGCAGGGACTCCGCCGGGGGCAGCTCCAGCCGGGCGAGGGTCTGGATCGCGGTGCGCAGCCGTCCCATGGTGACCGCGGCGCGGACTCCGTGCCCGGCGACGTCCCCCACGACGAGGGCGACGCGCGCGCCCGGCAGCCTGATCGACTCGTACCAGTCGCCGCCGACCTCGACGAGCTCGCTGCCCGGCAGGTAGCGGTGCTTCACCTCGATGGAGGTGGGGTAGGTCAGCCCGGTCGGCAGCATGGCCCGCTGCAGGGTCAGCGCGGTGGCGTGCTCCCGGTTGTACCGGGTGGCGTGGTTGAAGAACACCGCCGACCTGGTGGCGTACTCCATGCCCATTTCCATGTCGTAGCGGTCGAACTTGCGGGTGCCAACCTCGCGGAAGCAGCAGAACAGCCCGAGCACCGTGCCCCGGTGGATAGCGGGGATGACCAGCACGGACATGTCCGAGAACAGGCCGCTGACCGGCTTGCGCCGCCAGGACTTGGCGAGCTTCTTCGCCGAGTCGGCGGAGAAGGAGTTCTCCAGCACGGGCAGGTGGGTCTCGATGCACCGCGTGTAGGGGGAGTCCTTCGGGAAGCGGAGGATCTCGCCGATCGGGAAGGCGGACCCCCACGCGGCGTGCTCGCCCCGGTCGTGCCGCACGAAGAGGCGGCGGAGGGTGACCTCCTCGGCGGGCATGACGGCGGGGATCTCGTTGTCGCCGATCAGCTTCTCCAGCACGAGGATCTCGGCGGTCGAGCAGAAGGCGGGCACGAGCTGCGCGGTCATCTTCTTCGCGAGCTCGCTGAAGTCCAGGGTGTCCTCATCGTCGGGGCTGGTGTCGCGCAGCAGGATCTCACGGATCAGGGCGGGATCGACGAACCGCTCGTTGTTCGGGATCGGGATCTGCATGATCACGAAGGCGGCGACGTCGCTCGACCCGGCCTGCATCGGCTTGGCGGTGACCACGGCGTCGGCGCTCAGCCCGCCGGCCAGCGCGATGGACAGCACCGTGTTGCTTTCCCGGTCGGCCTGCACCGCGTCGAGCAGCATGGAGATGCTGAACTGGGTAAGCTTGTCCGAGGGATTGGCGGTAATGTCGGTCAGGGGAACTCCGAGCAGGTCCTCCGTGGAGCGGGAGAGAACCTTCGGTGCGGTGCGGTCGTGTTGGACAATTGTCCCGTTACGATCGATTCCGAGAATAAGGGATCGCACCGACGTGTTCGGTTCCACGTTCGCCGGCGGTGCCTTGCGGCTGGCCCTCTTGCCGGATGTCACGGGCAACTCCTGAAAAGTTTGTGCACGGCGCACTCACGCTCATTATGAGCCAACCAGCGGCTGGACCGAGAGCGCTTCCGATTCTTCCCTTTAGTCCTGTATGTCGTAATATGCCATAGATTGCCGGTGACGAGAGTCGCTTCCGGGGACACGGGGCGTCATCGTTGTCAAAAACTTCCCCCAAAAGTTACTGCGTGAGAGTCGTGTTACTTGCTGAGGCGGTAGCGACGATGCCCTGATTGTTCACGCTCACGGACCGCACGGCAAGGCCCGCGGGGAGCTTCGGGATCTGGATCTTGATCGCGTTCCCGGACAGGCCGCTCAGGAGCGAGGCGAGGCCGGACCCCGAGTCGAGGCTGACGTCGATCTCGTTCGGGCTGGCCAGCTTGACCGTCCCGGTGATGCTGCCGAGGGCCGAGGATGCCTTGATCCCGTTCGTCCCCGCCGCCGGGTCCGCGCTGAGCGTCACGCTGCCGCTGGGCAGGCCGAGCAGCCCGGCCACCGAGGCGAAGGTCAGCAGCGCCTGGCCGCTGATCTGGTTGATGGTCGCGCCGTTGAACGAGGAGTTGGGGTGCACGCCGGTCGCCTTGGCGGTGTAGCTGAAGGGAAGCTTGCCGCTGTTCGCCGTGACGTCGTTCCCGCTGATGTCGATCGCCTTGATGTCGTGCGCGGCGACCTGGGTGAGGAACGGCCAGCCTTCGATGCTGACCGACGGCTTGGCGCTGAGGTCCCCCGACGTCTGGATCTGCTGGGCGATGCGGTTCTGCGCGTACGACTTGGCGATCTGGTCCCCGACGCCGGCGATGACCGCGATCACGACGAGCACGACCAGCAGCGCGATCGGCCCGCGCCGCCGCCGCCGGCGGCGGGGCGGCCCGTAGCCCTGGGGCGCCGGCCCGTAGCCGTCGCCGTATCCGCTGTTCGCGGACGGCTGCGCCGGCCACCCGCCCTGTCCGCGGGACTCGTAATCGGTCACGGCTGTGCTCCCTACTGTTGTCTCCCGGAGGACGACCCCCGGAGCCCCCGGAGCCCCCGGTAGCCCCCGGTCGCTCCGGTGTCCGCGCGGGCGGACCGAGCTTCGGGGCTTCGGCTCGTTAGCCGGTTATACCGGCAGGACGCAACTCGGCACCCCCGGATCTTCCCGGGGGTGCCGAGTGTATTCGAAGGTTCCGGCTATTTGCCGGAGCCGAAGGTCGCGTTGGCGGCGGCCGCCTTGATCGTCAGGCCCTGGGAGTTGAGCGACAGGTCGGTGATCCGCAGGCTGGCGGGCACGCCCGGGGGCAGGGGGAACGAGAACGACCCGAACGAGCTGAGCACCGAGCCGAGCGCGCTGTTGTTGTTCGGCAGCACCTTGATGTTGACCGTCTTCCCGTCCGTGGTCGTGATCTGCGCTTCCTCGCTGTCGGAGAGGATCCCGCCGAGGTTCGCGGAGATCTTCACCGTGTTCGAGTTGACCGGTGTCACCGTGACCCCGGTGCCGCCGATCCCGCCCGCGGCCGCGAGCGCGCCGAACGAGACGAAGACGGTCGCGTTCATCTGGTCCACGCGGGCGCTCGCGCTGCTGGAGAACGAGCTGATGTGCATGCCGCTGATCGTGGCGTTGACGCTCGTGATCGTGATGGTGCCGGCCCCGCTGGGGAGCTGCACCGGGACGTTGCTGGCCGAGATGCCGACCTCGTTGAAGTCCTTGGCGGCGAGCTGGGTGAGGAACGGGAATCCCCGGATGGTGACGTTCGGCTTGACCGGCAGCCCCTGCTGCTGGATCTGCGAGGCGAAGGCGTTCTCGGTGACCGCCAGCGCCACCCGGTCGGCGATGGCCAGCAGGATTAGCAGCACGATGACCGTGAACAGCGCCATCACCGAGCGACGCACGCGGCGCTTGCGCCGCCTGCCCCGCAGGCGCGGCTGCTGGCCGGGCGGACCTTGGCTGGCCGGCGGCTGGCCCCACTGGCCGGGGGCCGGCGGCTGGGCCGGCTGCTGTCCCGGCCGGCCGTCCCGCGGCTCGACCCACGGCCGCGGCTCGGTCCAGCCCGACGGCTGCTTGTCCCACTGCTGCGGCTGAGGGTGCGGCTGAGGTGGCGGGGGCTGCGGCGGTTGCGGTCGCTGGGTCGGCTGCCGCTGCGGCTGAGGCCGCTGCGGCGGCCGGTCCCGCTGCGCGGGGGGCGTGTCGAAGCGGGTCGCCTGCGGCCGCTGGTCCCGCTGCGCGGGCGGCGCGGGGTCCGCCGACGTCGGCGGCTGCTGCTCCGCTCGGGTCGGCGGCGGCGCGGGCGGGTCCTGCCGGGCCTGCGGTGTCCGCTTCGGCCCCGGCCCGGGCGGCGGTGGGGGCGGGGGCGGCGGTGCCTGCCACTTCGGAACC
>DAHWEX010000201.1 GCA_027326205.1 Actinomycetota bacterium | reverse complement strand
GGAGTCGGCGATGCCCGTGAACCCGCTGAACTTCGACGGCAGGAAGGAGAAGCAGAGAATCGCGACCCCGATCACCGAGATCACCGCCGAGATGAAGAACCCGCGGTTGATCGCGCTCATCCCGCTGCGGTCGCGCGCGAGCGGGCGCACCGAGAAGATCCCGATCACCGCCGTGATCACGCCAATCATCGGAACGACCAGCGGGAAGATCAGTCCCTTGTCGCCGAACGCGGACTTGCCCAGGATCAGCGCGGCGACCAGCATGACCGCGTAGGACTCGAACAGGTCGGCCGCCATGCCGGCGCAGTCGCCCACGTTGTCGCCCACGTTGTCGGCGATCGTGGCCGCGTTGCGCGGGTCGTCTTCCGGGATGCCCTGCTCGACCTTGCCGACGAGGTCCGCGCCCACGTCGGCGGCCTTGGTGTAGATGCCGCCGCCGACCCGCATGAACATGGCGAGCAGGGCCGCGCCGAAGCCGAAGCCCTCAAGGACGTCCGGCGCGTTCCCCTTGTAGATCAGGACGACGACGGCCGCGCCGAGCAGGCCAAGCCCGACCGTGAACATGCCGGCCACGCCGCCGGTGCGGAACGCGATCCGCATCGCGTTCTTCTCGCCGCCGTCGCGCGCGGCCGCCGCGACGCGCACATTGCCACGAACGCACAGCGACATGCCCGTGAACCCGGTCAGCCCGGAGAACAGCGCCCCGACAAGGAAGAAGATGCTCCGTCCCCAGAGCACCCCGCTGCCGCCGTCGTGCGGGAGGATGAGGAGGACAAAGAATATGACGAACACGAAGATGCCCAGTGTCCGGAACTGCCTACGCAAGTAGGCCATGGCTCCGTCCTGGACGGCTTTGCCTATTTCCTGCATCTTCGCGGTCCCCTGGCTAGCGGCCAGGACCTCGCGCACCAGCCAGCCCGCGACGGCGAGGGCCAGCAGTGCGACGACCGCGACGATCACAACCCAGGTAAGGTTGCCGCCGCTGACGCTGACCTGTATTCCAGGTCCGCCCGCCGCAAGGGCGGGACTGAGCTCCGACATTCGTTCTCCTTCGACGTCCGGCGTGAGCCGCTAAGTCAGTCGTTGGCGTATAAAGCTCATTCAAGCTGCACCGGCCAGAAGGCAGGCGTGGGCGGGAGTCTACGCTGGTTACTTCCGATCGTGAAAGAGTCGCAAGTTTCTTTATCTTCACAGTCAAATATCGATGCTAGGTACAGAAATCGCGCCTCGACAGTCACACCAGTCACAGTTCCCAGCCTGCCGTCTTGTGATTTGCCCCAGTTTCGGCGGTTCACACGTTTCGGGAACTCACTCCTGATTCACAATGCAACGTCATATAACGCGTGTGACAGAAATAGACAGAAGTGGTGGATGTTAAAGAAGTAAACGATGGCGGCGTAGCCGGCCGGCCGACGCGAGATCGCCACCAGAGACAGAGGTTCCCGGTACGCGACGGAACCCGCGCAAACGACCGCCCGGCCCGCCGCCCCCGCGCAAGGGGGCCGCGAACCGGGCGCGACGTTGCGAAAATAATTCTAATCGGGCAAGAAAGCCGTGCCGACCGGTGGTGGCGGCCGGGAAACCCGGTCAGGCCGTCCGGCGCTTCCAGCTCATCGTGACGCTGGTGCCCGCGCCGGCTGACTCGATGCGGACGTCGTCGGCCAGGCCCGCGATGACCGCGAGGCCCACGTCGTCGGGGAGCCGGAGCGGGACCTCGCCGTCGGCGGAGAAGTCCGCGCCAAGCCCGGAGGCCCCGGCCGAGGAGGCGGCATGATTGCCGCCCACCCCGGCCGCGGCCGCCGGCACACCGTGCCCCGTGTCCGGCACCGCGTCGGTCACCACTACCTCAAACTGCTCGTCATTGTCGGTGAGCGCTACCCGGATGGGCTGACCTGGGCAGTGCCGCAGGTGCGCTTCGACCGCACGAGAGCAGGCCTCGCCTACCGCGAGGCGTACCTCATCGAGCAACGACTCGGCTACGCCGCTCCGCCTCGCGACCGCAGTGGCGACGAGCCGGGCGGTCCTCACATGGACGGGCAGCGGCGTGAAGGTGACTTCGACGGTGGCCATGATGCAGCGAAAGGCTTACTTCTCCGCCTTCCTGGCAGCGATGGCCTGGTCCACGGACTCGTGGATCCCGAAGACCTTGGTGAGACCGGTGATGCGGAAGATCTTCAGGATGCGCTCCTGGGTGCAGACCAGGTCGAGGGACCCGTCGTGCGCGCGCACCCGCTTGAGCCCGCCGACCAGGACCCCGAGGCCCGTAGAGTCGAGGAACTCGACCTTCTCCATGTTCACTACCAGCTGATAGTTCTTCTTGTTGACGAGCTCGATGAGCAGCTCGCGCAGGCGCGGCGCGGTGTAGACGTCGATCTCACCTTCGACGTCGACGATCTCGATGCCGTCCTTGTTGCTGTGCGCCAGCTTCAGATCCACTAATCCTCCAGCGCCCCTAGGGCGTCTCTCGCGTCGTGGGGGCGACCCCTGCCCGGCATTCAACCACGCTCAGGCGTCATGTCTATACCAAAACATACTGCCCGCCATCCGCCTAGCGGATGACACACTTAAAACCTATGCCCATCCTCGCCCAGCCGACAGCAGAAACCCGTCAGGACAGCTCCGCGCTCGCCGTCCTGCGGGCCGCGCAGCGTGCCGGCGAACTCGTTCACCTGGAGGTCATACCCGGCCAACAGGGTCAATCCACCTGCTGGCCGGAAACAGTTCGCCCCGAAGTCGCCGCCGCGCTGGCCGGGCGTGGCGTCCTGTCACCGTGGACCCACCAGGAGCAAGCGGCGGCGCTCGCCCTGGCCGGACAGCACGTGATCATCGCCACACGCGCCGCCTCGGGCAAGTCGGCAGGCTACCTGGCCGCCGCCTTGACCGAGGTGCTCGGCGGCGGCACCGCGCTCTACATCGCGCCCACCAAGGCCCTCGCCGCCGACCAGCTCAAGGCGGTCAGCGACCTCGGCGTGCCCGGCGTCCGCGCCACCTGTTACGACGGCGACTCGACGACCGCGGAGCGCGCCTGGGCGCAGGCGCACGCCAACTACCTGCTGACCAACCCGGACATGATCCACAGCGGGCTGCTGCCGAACCACGCCCGCTGGCGCGGCTTCTTCCGGTGCCTGCGGGTCGTGATCATCGACGAGTGCCACGGCTACCGCGGGGTCTTCGGCTCGCACGTCGCCCACGTCCTGCGCAGGCTCCGCCGCGTCGCGGCGTACTATCAGGCCGGGCCTGACCGCAGGAACCGCGACCGCACCGGGCCGACCCCGATCGAGACATCTCCCGGGGGGGCGGTCCCCGGTGCCCCCCGCAGCGGCGCCGGCCGACCGCCGGTCTTCATCCTCGCCTCCGCGACGATCGCCAACCCCGCGGACTGCGCCAGCCAGCTCACCGGCCTGGACGCGGTCGCGGTGACCGAGGACGGCTCTCCCCGGGCCCCGCTCACGTTCGCCCTGTGGGAGCCGCCGCTGCTGCACACCTACGCCGGGGTGCGGGCGCGCAGGCCGGCCACGACGGAGGCCGCCGACCTGCTCGCGGCCATGGTCAAGGCCGAGGTGCCCGCGCTGGCCTTCATCCGCTCGCGGCGCGGCGCGGAGACCGTCGCGCTCGGCGCCCGCGATGCCCTCGATGCCGAGCTGTCCGGTAGCGTCGCCGCCTACCGGTCCGGCTACCTGGCCGACGACCGCCGCGACCTTGAGGCGGGGCTGCGCGGCGGGCGGCTCACCGGCATGGCCACCACGAGCGCGCTCGAGCTCGGGATCAACATCGCCGGCCTCGACGCGGTGCTGATCGCGGGCTGGCCGGGCACGTGGGCGTCGCTGTGGCAGCAGGCGGGCCGGGCCGGGCGCGCCGGAGAGCACGCGACCGCGGTCTTCATCGCCCGCGATGACCCGCTGGACAGCTACCTGGTGCACCACCCGGACACCCTGCTCCGCCATCCGGTCGAGCCTGTCGTGCTCGACCCGGGCAACCCGTACGTGCTCGGCCCGCACCTGACCGCCGCCGCCGCCGAACTGCCGCTTACCGAGCCCGACCTCGACCTGTTCGGCCCCGGGTCCGCGACGACGGTCGGCGACCTGACCGAGGCGGGCGAGTTGCGCAAGCGGCCGTCCGGCTGGTACTACACCAGGCACGGCCGCCCTGCCAGGGACATCTCGATCCGCGGCGACCTCGGGCACCGGGTGCGCGTCGTCGAGGAGGCCACCGGCCGCCTGGTCGGCACCATGGACGAGCCGTCCGCGCACCGCTACGTGCACGACGGCGCGGTCTACCTCCACCAGGGCGAGTCCTACCTGGTCAGCCGGCTCGACCTGGCCGAGCGCGTGGCCTTCGTGGAGCCCGGCGACCCCGGCTACCTCACCCAGGCCCACGACATCACGGAGATCGACGTCATCGGCGAGCGCACCCGCGTGCGCTGGGGCGACGCGGACCTGATACTCGCCGACGTACGGGTGACGCGCCAGGTTGTCGAGTACGCCCGGTTGCGCCCGAGGAGCCCGGGCAGCCCAGGCAAGAAGCTGAAAGAGCCGGCGGTACCGCTGGACCTGCCGCAGCGGACCCTGACCACGGTGGCTGTCGGCTGGACCCTACCGAACGAACTGGCGGTTCCCGTGGCGGGCAAAGACCTAGCGGGCGCGGCCCACGCGGCGGAGCACGCCTCGATCGGGCTGCTGCCGCTGTTCGCGACGTGCGATCGCTGGGACATCGGCGGCCTGTCAACCGAGTTGCACCCCGCGACCGGCCAGCTCACCGTCTTCGTCTACGACGGCCACGCGGGCGGCGCCGGCTTCGCGGAACGCGGCTTCGCGGTCGCCGCCCCCTGGCTGCGCGCCACGAGAAACGCGATCGCCGCCTGCCCGTGCGAAATGGGCTGCCCTTCGTGCGTCCAGTCCCCCAAATGCGGCAACGGCAACTCCCCGCTTTCCAAAGCGGGCGCCGTCGCCCTGCTTGACCTCCTCCTGTCCCGCGCCCGCGACAGCGACTGAAGTCCCGGGTTCTGGCTCTCCAACGGGAAGGCGAGCGAAGCCCACCGAACAAGGGAGGGGAAGAAGCCCGCCGGACCGCCGACACCCCGCGGCCGCAGGCCGCACCGGGGGGTGCGGGGGGTCGCCCCCCCGCACGACACAACCCAGCGGGAAGGCGAGCGAAGCTCACCGAACAGGGGGGATATAAGTGGTCCCCCTCGCCGGGGGGGAGAGCGAGGGGGACCACTACGGTCCGGCCCTGGGGGGGTAGGCCGGGCCCGT